>JAAFHO010000080.1:7936-13446 GCA_013297575.1 Chitinophagales bacterium | reverse complement strand
GGGTAGAGGAGGGCGGAAATGCACTATTCACTGCCCATTTAACAATAAAATCTTGGCTGGTCAGTCCTAGTTTTTTCATTGATGCCATAATGAGTAATTGCTCTGCAAAAAAATTGTCACTCTCATACATCATCCAACGATAAACGGTATCGACCGGACAAGATTGAATAGTTGTCCATTTTTTGGGAGGGACAATTTGGGGCAAATACGGCGTCAATACGATCTTATGCGATGGCAGGGTATCTTTTAGCAGTTCAATAACCATATTTTCACTTGTAACAAATGGAATGGTTTGAACCTCACCTGTAGAGAGATTTTTATCTGTCCAATGATTGCTAAATTCTGCTCGCGTCGCTTCGATTATATCGGATCTGTAGCGGCTAAAATAGGCGGGTTTGGCAAATCCACTTTTTGTAATCGGATTCAGTTCTACCTCAAAGCAATTGCCAAAAATCGGCATAATACTCCGTTCGGGTTGATATTGTGTATCGTAATCATCCCAGCACCAGCCAGCACCAAAACGCTTAATACTAAAATTGCGTTCGTGATAATATATCGTTGTTGTGTCTTTTTGCTGCCCTAAAAAATGATAAACAGGCTGCCAGTATTCAAATTTAGGATGTAAAAAAGTGGGATCGGCGGTGCCTTTAATAATTATTTGGTTCTTGCCTTCCCGATAGGTTATACCCGTTAGTGAATCACCCAATACCTTCAAACAGGTGGCAAGTGTAAGTATTTTAGTATTAGACGCCGGGGTAAAATAATGATCTGCATTCCTACTTAAAATAGGATTGCCCGTTTGTGCGTCCATTAAATAAAAACCAGTCAAACTTTGACTAAAAACGGGTGAGGTATCCAAGGCTATTTCCAAATTGCGCAATGTAGTACGCGTACTTTTTTTAGCGCCAACACAAGCGACTAAGGTCAATATATATACGCAAAAAAAATAAAATCGAAAAGGCATAATATTTAGGTCTTCTCCGCAAAGGTAAGTATTTGGACATAAATAGTTGCAGAAATGAACGCAGGTATTTTTCGGCTAGACCAGCCATTTTTAAGGCGGATTGCTCAAAGATTGAAGGAGCAGACAATAATCGGTTATTCGTTGTTAATTTATTTATTTTTAACTTTTTGTAATAAAAAATTACCTTTCCAATATTTTCTTATCAAATTTATCGTATATTTGCTAAACTAAACATCAGTGGTTTGGAATTTTGTTTAAAGTTTTGTTAATAAAGTTAAACAAAAGATATGTATAGATGTTGTTAGTACCACATTTAAGACACTATGGGTAAAAAGGTTGTAGTAATAGGTTCTGGTTTTGCTGGTTTATCGGCTGCTTGTCATTTGGCAAAAGCGGGATACAACGTTACGATCCTAGAGAAAAATGAAATGGCGGGCGGCAGAGCCCGAAAATTTGAAGTAGATGGTTTTGTTTTTGATATGGGGCCATCGTGGTATTGGATGCCCGATGTTTTTGAATCCTTCTTTGCTGCTTTTGGGAAAAAGGTTTCAGATTATTATCAGTTAGAGCGTCTTGATCCATCCTACTCCGTGTGGTTCGGGCCTAGTGATCGTATGCAAGTGCCTGCAAAAATGCCTGCATTAGAAGCATTGTTTGAGGCAAGCGAACCGGGCAGTGTGCCTAATCTTCGCAAGTTTTTGAAAGAAGCGCAGTATAAGTACGAGGTAGGTATGAATGATTTTGTGCAAAAACCTTCGCATAATATCATGGAATTTGCAGATATGCGTGTGCTGAAAAGCCTTTTCCGTATTCAAATGTTCACCTCACTGTCGAATCATGTCAGGCGTTTGTTTAAAAATGAGCAATTGATTCAACTATTGGAGTTTCCGGTATTGTTTCTAGGTGCTACCCCGCAAAACACCCCAGCATTGTACAGTCTGATGAACTATGCCGATATGTCTTTGGGGACTTGGTATCCTATGGGGGGCATGCACAAAATTGTAGAAGGTATGGTGAGTCTTGCTACTGAACTTGGCGTAAAAATAGAACTGAATAGCGAAGTAAAGGCCATTAATATTCAAAATAATGTTGCGCATTCTGTACAAACGCTTAATGGCAAACAATTTGATGCCGATATTGTAGTAGGCGGTGCCGATTATCACCATATTGATACCCAATTGTTGGAGCAAAGTGAGCGCAATTATAGCGACCAATATTGGGACAAACGCGCCATGGCACCTTCAAGTCTTTTATATTATATTGGTGTAAATAAGCGACTAACCAATCTTAACCATCATAATCTTTTTTTCGACGAGGATTTTAATCAGCACGCACAGGACATTTATAGTAATCCAGATTGGCCTAAGAAACCATTGTTTTATACAAGTGTCCCTTCTATAACTGATCCAAGTGTAGCACCAGATGGTTGTGAAAACTTGTTTTTGTTGATACCAGTAGCCCCCGGATTAGAAGACTCTGAGGCCGTCAGAGATCATTATTACGATTTGATAATGGATCGTTTGGAGCAATTGACAGGTCAATCTATTCGCGAAGCAGTGGTTTATAAACGTTCTTATGCGCATTCCGATTTTGTAAAAGATTATCACGCTTTTAAAGGAAATGCGTATGGGTTGGCCAATACCTTATTGCAAACAGCATTTTTGAAACCAAAACTAAAGAGTAAAAAGGTTAAAAACTTGTATTATACAGGTCAATTGACTGTTCCAGGGCCAGGAGTGCCGCCTTCATTGATCAGTGGTGAAGTGGTGGCTAAAGAAATTATCAAAAATTTTAACTAAGGATACATCCATTCTAACTAATATTGCATTCTATATGAATCACCTAAAATTATTCGACACCACCTGTAATGAATGTAGCCGATTGATTACAAAGCGTTACTCAACTTCTTTTTCCTTAGGAATTAGAGTATTTGACAAGCGTTTTCGCATGCCTATTTATGGTATTTATGGTTTTGTGCGATTTGCCGACGAGATTGTAGATACCTTCCACGGCCACGATAAAAGAGATTTGTTGTCGCGCTTTCGCCACGATACGTACAAGGCCATTGAGGAAAAAATTAGCCTGAACCCCGTTTTGCATGCTTTTCAATCCGTAGTGCATGCCTATAATATTGAGTTGGATTTGATTGATGCCTTCTTGAAGAGTATGGAAATGGATTTGGACAAAAATATGTACGATGCAGCAGGGTATGATGAATACATTTATGGCTCTGCAGAAGTAGTGGGCTTAATGTGCTTAAGGGTATTTACGGAGGGTAATGACGCAGAATACCAAAACCTGAAAGAGCCAGCACGCAAACTAGGCTCGGCTTTCCAAAAGATTAATTTTTTGCGGGATTTAAAAAGTGATTTTGATGAACGTGGAAGGGTGTATTTTCCGGGTGTCGATTTCACTAATTTCGACCATACCCAAAAAAAGATGATCGAAGATGATATTGCACTTGATTTTAACGCTGCTCTAGTTGGTATCAAAAAACTACCTGAGGGATCTAGGTTTGGGGTTTACCTTGCCTATAAGTATTATACACAATTGTTCGCAAAAATCAAAAACGCACCAGCCCAACGGGTAGCAGAAGTGCGTATTCGTGTCTCTGATAAACGAAAAATGTATTTACTCTTTAGTTCTGCTATCAGACACCAATTCAATGCACTGTAAATAATTGTTCTATTCAGGGAGTGCTTTGTTGTTGCTCCGCGCCGATAAGTCAAAATGCGCTACCAAATGGAAAAAACGCCTCAAGAAAAAAGTGGCTTGGACGAGTAACGCAACCAAGTATCCAACCCAAATACCCTTTGCATTCCAGCCTTGGTGTACTGCCAGCCAATACCCTAAAGGAAGACCTATGATCCAAAAAGCAATAAATGAAAGTATGGAAGGGCGCGTTACATCATTGAGTGCGCGTAGTAAAGACATACTAGAGGCTTGAATGGCATCGGCCATTTGGAACAATCCCGCAAATAAAAGCAATGAAGTAGCAATGGTCACTACTATTGGGTCTTCTATATACAAACCTGCAATGCTTTTTGGAAACAACAAAAAGGCAACAGTTGGCACAACCATAAATAGCATCGCCAAAGTAATGGTAGCAATACCCGCCAACCAAATCTGAATACGGCTATTATAAGCCAGTGCCTGCCCAACACGAATCATTCCCGCTGTTGAAATGCCCATAATCGTGACATACGTTACCGAAATAAGGTTAATAGCAATTTGATGCGCCGCTTGTTCTGTTTTGCTGATTTGGCCAATAATTACTGTTCCGGAGGCAAAAGCGGCAAATTCAACCATGATTTGCAAAGCCGATGGAATTGCCACTTTAATAAATGATACGGTTTGTGTCCAAACTGCTTTAAAATTGGTTTTTGCCTCCCAAATATATGCCAATTCTTTCTGTAAAATCAACATTCCAAACATGATAATGGTCAGTACTAAATGAGTTATGCCTGTATTCATAGCAATGGCATTTAGCCCAAGTTTGGGCATACCCCAATGACCAAATATAAAAATCCAGTTTAAAGATACATCTAGCATAAGGCCAAAAATAGACAAAAACATGGTAAATTTTACATAACCTAAAGCGTCGATATAATTAATAAGGACGCTAAAAAGCACCAAAACCGGCATGCTATATGCAATAATTCGCAGATAACCCACAGCCAATCTACTTACTTCGGGGTCTTGCTGCATGAGGTCAAAATTAAAAATACCCAACCATAACATACTGCTGCAAACGATGATAAAAAACAAACTTAATAACCCTCCCGCAAAAACCAGTGTGCGCATACTTGATCCATTGCGTAATTCGTGCGCTTCAGCAACAGGAGTAGGAATCATCCGAATACCGCCCCAAATCAAAAGCATCGACATGACATAAATTACGCTTGCTATACCAGAAGCCGCCAATGATGTTTCGCCTAAATGGCCTGTCATCATAGTGCCGATCACGCCCATGAGCATACTACTTAATTCGCCCATCATCAGAGGGAGCGCAAGTTTAAGGGTAATCGTAATTTCTTTTCGTAAAGAGCGACCGTGCCAAACACGGCTAAAAGGGGAGAGCTTGGACAAAATAATATGATTGCGTTTAATGACCCAGCAAAGGTAGCACTTTTTGTTAAGTGGCTACCCAAATGACCGTACAATCGCTCTTCCAATTATAAACTTCTACTTGTTTTGATGGGAAATATATTCTATTTTAGATGCAATTACACGCTGTTCTGTAGGTAATTTTGCCATCAATAGCGCGGTTTGATAGGATTGCAAGGCTGCGGTATAATCCCTATTTTTTAGAAAAAAATCGCCCATGGCTGAGTGGTAAAGATGGCTTTTCTCCAAACCAACTATCTTTAGCAGTGCATCAATGCCTTTTTGTGGCCCATCTGAATAGCCCAATGCAATTGCCCTGTTCATGGCCACAAATGGACTAGGTGATATTTGCCATAACAAATCGTAACAATAAAAAATGGCTTTCCAGTTGGTTTGCTCAAAGGTCGGTGCGGAAGCATGGTAAGAAGCGATTGCGGCC
>JAAFHO010000080.1:0-7926 GCA_013297575.1 Chitinophagales bacterium | reverse complement strand
GAAGATTGTTGCAAAAAGGTATAGCCTAATGTAATAAATGTATAATTCCACTGCTTGCGATCTTGGTGCTCCAATAATATAATGTCCCCATTCTTATCCATCCTCGCATCAAATCGAGAAGATTGAAAACACATTAAGGCTTGCAATGCATACGTGCGAGGAAGGTTAACGATGGGATTCCCGATCATCAAATCACCCAGCCGTAACGCCTCCTCGCATAGCTCGCGGCGAATAACACTAGCCGTAGAGGCCGATTTGTAACCTTCGTTAAATAGGATGTAAATCGCCTGCAAAACAGCATCCAAACGTGGGAGTAAATCGTTGCCTAATGGCACATCCATTTGTAGGTTTTCTTGCCTAATCTTCTCTTTAGCACGGTACAAGCGCTTAGCAATAGTATCTTCGGGTTCCAAAAAAGCAACCGCTATTTCCTTCGCACTCAAACCACATAAAGTCCTGAGTATCAAAATCAATTGTGCCTCCGAAGGAATAGATGGATGGCAACAAGCAAACATCATTCGGAGTTGAGCGTCTTCAATTTCATGGTCGAGAAAAAGGGAATCTAAAAATTGCCCCGAAACGGCGTTTTGTAGGATTTCGGAGGAAATATTTGGCGCAACACGGTCTTGGAAATTACGCTCTCGCCTCAAATAATCAATAGTTTTGTTCTTCGCAACGCGGTAAAGCCAAGCGCGCGGGTTTTCCGGCATACCTTTAATTTTCCAAGTGTCAAAGGCCGATACCAGCGTATCTTGCACAATATCTTCGGCAATTCCGACCTGTTTCAGGCCAAATAATTTGACTAAAACGGAAAGCATCTTTCCCGATTCGTGCCGGAAAAGATGCTCTACCGTTTTATGCGTTAGGTCGCTTTGGTTCATTTGATATTTAAAAAACCATAATTTTCCGAACTTCCAACGAGCCTTCAATATCGTAAATCGGGCATCCTTTTGAGTTTTCAACGGCCTCTTCCATGCTGTCAGCGTGCATAATCAAGTAACCACTTACCAATTCCTTACTTTCTACATAAGGGCCATCTGTTACTACTTTTTTAGTGCCGGTGACGATTTTACCAGTATGCTCCAACGCTTCCGATCCGATCAATTTACCTTGTGCTGCAATACCGCCAATCCATGCGTTCCATTGCGCCAGCGATGCCTGCATTTCTTCGGGTGACATAGATTGGTAAGCGTCTTCACTGGTTGGGGTGTTGCGAAAAATCATCATGTACTTGTCCATTTTTTTAAAAAATTTTGATGTTAAAAATTGAGTTGTCTATGTGCTTGAAATTTAAACACGTACCGATGACGATTCGGCTAAGCATAATCGGACATAATGGGCAAAATTAAGTTGGATTTTTTTTCTGTTGGCTAAATTAAAATTAATTTGATTCCTTTTTGTACTATTTTCTATGATTTTACTTACGTTTGCCAATAAATATGCACCACTCTATGGATCGTAGCCAACAAGCAGCCGCTGTTTTTGATAAGCACGCAGTGCTATATCAAGATCGGTTTATGGATTTTGAATTGTACAATGATACCTTTAATTTGTTCTGCGCACGTGTGCGGACCGAAAAAGCGCATGTTTTAGATCTTGCTTGCGGGCCTGGCAATATTACCAAATATCTACTCCGGCAACGACCAGATTTTAAAATTTTGGGTCTTGATTTAGCACCTAATATGATCGAATTGGCCAAGGTAAATAATCCCAATGCCCAGTTTTTAGTAATGGATTGTAGGAAAATCAGACAGTTACCACATCCATACGATGGGATCATCTGTGGATTTGGTTTGCCTTATTTATCAAAAGAGGAGGCAATACAATTGATAAAAGATGCTTCGTCCATCTTAAAATCCAATGGAGTGCTGTATCTGAGTACAATGGAAGATGATAATAGTAAATCGGATTTTAAAACAGGTAGTACTGGCGATCAGGTATTTATGAATTACCACCAAGCAGATTATTTGACTACTGCATTACAGGAAAGTGGCTTTCAAATTATTGATATAAGTCGCAAGGATTTTCAAAATCCTGATGGTACAATGAGCGTGGATTTGGTGCTAATAGCCGAGAAGTCAAATCCCCTGCCTAGGCTTTAATGCTAGACAGGGGATTTAAGGGGTACTATTTAAATGGGTTCGACCATTTCACATCTGTTATAGTAGTTTCGTCTGTCAATGTTTTTAGGAAAGCAACCAGCGCTTTTTGCTCCAGACTATTGAGGTTGGGGCGTAGCGGCGAGCCATCGGCATTTCTTAGGTTTTTGTCGAGGTGATTATGCGGTTTAACGCCTGTGTTATAATGTTCTACTACTTCTTCTAGTGTATTGAAGCGACCATCGTGCATATATGGAGATGTGAGTTCGATGTTGCGCAGGCTGGGAATCCGGAATTTGCCATTGCCCATGCCATTATCTTGATACACCAAATCAAGTCCATTATTTGCAGTGCCTTTTACATCATCACCAACGGCAGAACTAATAAATTCTCCATTTGGACCCACGGTAAAGGTAATGCCTCCACCACCGTATTCGCCACCTACAAAATCGGGTGCGGCAAAGGATGGTGCAGCATGGCAGCGGTTACAATTAGTGCGTGGACTAAAAAACAATTCCTCTCCTAATGATTCTAATGAAGAAAATTGAATTGCGCTGTTGGTATTTCTTTGGTCAAAGCGTGAGTTGGTAGCAGTAATAGAACAAACAAACTGTGCAAGTGCTGCTCCAATACGCTCTTCAGAAATTTGCTCCGTTCCGAAAGCCTTTTTAAATAAGTCTTTATAGTAATCTACTTTGGCTAACTTTCCACTCAGCCTCGTCATGCTTTCCATACCCATTTCGATATGGTTTTGAATGGGTTTAACCGCGAGTTCACTCACACTTTGTACGCGGGAATCCCAAAATAGGTTATTGTTGAAGCCTGCATTGATAATTGCCATGGAGTTTCTTGGTGTAACTTTTCCGCCAAATCCTGTACTTCCGGCCATACCATCGCTAAATGCCAATTCTTGTTTATGGCAAGATGCACAAGAAATAGAATTATTGATCGACAATTGAGGATCATAGAATAATACCCGTCCCAAGGATGCACCTTCGTTGGTGATTGGTGGGTTATTAGGATTGAATTGCAACCCAAAGTTATTGAACACATTAGGATCAATAAAGGTAGGATCAACCCCGTTGGTTAACACACTTACTTTTAGGCTATAATCATAAGGCTCTGCGGGCAATTCCGGCTTTAGCCCAAATTGGCTTAATTCCTCCGTACTGTTACAGTTGTAAAGCGTCATAGTGACGAGTGCAATGGCTGCAAAAAGAAGTGCTTTGTTTCGCATAATTTTTAATGTTAAAATTGTAAATGGTATGTGCTTTTTATGACGCAAAAATGATAAAGATAGTTGGGTGGGCTATTATTTTATTTGAAATAATAGTGCAGAAATAACCCAACTGGTGGAATAATAGTAAAAACAAGGCCATTATCAGGGTCGGTACCAATCACCATTTGGGCTTCGGTGCCTAATGTTACGTGCCCACTTATCGCGTATTCTATACCCCACAGCGGAGCAATACCTAAAATTAAGCGATCATTGCTGTTGTCTGTTTGCCCAGGAAGATTAATATCTCCTACCCAAAGAATAAACTCCATTCCTCTAGTATGGCTCCATTTTTTATTAATATTGCGACGACGATCCCATCCGATTCCAAGATTAAAGGTTTGGTTTTCATTATCATTTGCGTTATCAATATTGAGTCCTAGCGAAACTCGGAAAGCCGTTTTCCTACTAGTATTAGCCCATTTAAAACGCGTCAAGTATGGCCCTGTTAGCCTCGGGTCGCTGCGATTAAAAGGAACGAACTGCATCGCTAACGGACTTAAATTTAGGCATACTTGTCGGCGGTACAAATAGTTTTCCGACTTAGATAAAAGGGAGTCCTGAGCATTGATACTGTTTATGGTACAGCAAAACAAAAGGATAAGGGCTATATTTGAAATCAAATTTTGAAACATATTAGAATACGATATTGAGGTGAAGGGCAGTAGGTAATACAGAATAAATATTTGTTGAACTGAAGTCTGAATTGGAAAAATCAGGTGGTGCATTTACCTTTTCATTTCCAATCGTCCTTGTCAAGTAAAGCGATGCTTCGGTGCTAAAAAACACCCTTGGGTGGGGCTGCCAAATAAATCCCATAACTGGTCCCGCCCCAAAAGAAGTTGCGCGCGTTTTTAATGTGGCAAATCCACCAATTACACCGGTCTGCGTCGTTATATCTTCTAGTTCATATCCTGTTATCAAGTCAGTGCCAAAATAATAACTGAAATGTGGGGTAATAAGATGGTTCCATTCGTACCCTAAACGCAACTGCACTTCTGTATTTTTGACTTTTCGGCCTTGGAGATCAAAATTGTTGATATTGTTTACCTTAAAGTTTGCTCCCGCCCTAAACCGCTGTTTGTTAGTACCATAACGCATTGTAATCAAATACGGGTCTTTCACAATGTTTGGACTAGTGCCATTGATAAAATTGGTAAGCGTTTGGGTGATATTTAGACCCAAAATGACCTGTTTTTTAGGTTTTTGGTAAGCGGTTGTGTCCTGTGCTTGGATATTGTTGGCAAGCAGCATCAGGAGGATGAAACAGAAACTGTGGACAATGCTTTTCATTTTGTGCAAATTTAAATGAAATAAAATGATTTTATAGGATGCTGGAATATTGAAAAAATAACATATTCTCTTAGCATCCAAGATTAGTAAGATAACCAAACGACTGGAATGGTGAAAATTCCGCCAATAGTACATGTAAATTTTAATATTGAAAACTACTGACGCAAAAAATCGCTATTTCGTTGGTTGGCCTAGTTTGATGCAAAGAAATGTCTGTGTTCAAATACCTAGTAAATATCTAAAAACGCTTACCTTGCCACCCAAAACATACCTCAACTATGCGTAGAAGAGATTTTATAAAAAACACAAGCCTCGGACTAGTGGCTACCTTGCAAATACCAAGCGTTTTGGCAAAAAACGAAACGATACTTGGCCACAACAATAAACGTTATCGCATCAATCAACGATGGAGCCAAGCGGACGTGTCCCAAAACCCAGTAAATGATTGCCACGAAATGGTACAAGACCAAAAAGGTCGCATCCTACTACTGACCAACGAAACTAAAAATAATGTCCTAATTTACGACAAAAATGGTAAGTTTTTGGATAGTTGGGGCACGGAATATCCGGGAGCGCATGGCCTGACGCTCTTCAATGAAAATGGTACAGATGTGCTGTTTATTTGTGATAATAACCGCCATCAAGTGATAAAAACTACCCTTGATGGTAAGGTGCTGATGCAATTGGAATTCCCCAAAGAAACGGGTAAATACGAAAAACCGGAAGAATATATCCCTACCGAAACGGCTATTGCGCCTAATGGAGACATTTATGTAGCAGATGGATATGGTAAGGATTTCATTATCCAATATGACCATAAAGGGCGGTATATTCGCCATTTTGGTGGCCGCAGCGACGGGCCAGAAGGATTATTGAATGCGCACGGCGTTTGCATAGATGCACGTGATAAAAACAAACCCTCTTTAATCGTTACTTCGCGTCAACACAACGCTTTTAAACGATTCGATATGGAAGGTAAGTACTTGGAAACCATTGCGTTACCGGGGGCGTGGGTATGCCGGCCAGTAATAAAAGGGGATTATCTGTACGCAGCAGTATTGCAGTCCAATAGCCGACTATGGAAAGAATCGGGCTTTGTGACAATCTTAGATCAGCAAAATAGGGTAGTGTCCAATTTGGCAGGTTCTGAACCTACTTATACAGGGGATACGCCGGATGAAATGTACCAAACGATCAAAGCCTTCAAATATCCGCACGATGTATGTGTGGACGATGAAGAAAATTTATACGTGGCCCAATGGAATTCTGGTAAATGTTATCCTTACAAACTAGAAATAGTACATTGAAACGCTTTGTGTTCTAAAAAACAAGCGAAGCGCCTACGATACGTCTTTGTGAACTTCGTGGTAGAAAAAAAGGTGTATGCTACGAAATTTAAGTCTAAATAAAATTGTTTTTAATTGTGAAAAAAATACTATTTCTATGCACGTTTTTGTGCTGCAATTTTGCACTTTATACCCAAGATTTGTTCCAATTAGCACCTCCCATGCTGCAATACGAATCATCGTTTTTTGAAAAAAAAGCGATGGTAACCATCAAGTTTGCACAGAAAAATACGCAAATCCACTATACGACAAATGGCAAAACGCCAACGAAAAACGATCCGATTTACACGCGGCCAGTGGTGGTAAAAAATCACTTAACAACAGTAAAGGCCAAGGTTTTTGGCGAAGGGTATTTGCCCTCCGAGGCGGTGGAAGTATGCTTCTATAAACAAGGTGTGGCCATTACTAAAGTGGAACATACTAAGCCGCATAAGAATTATCTGGGTTCGGGCGAGCGCACATTAATTGACCAAAAAGGGGGCGATATGGGGCATTCTAACCCCACGTGGATGGGTTTTTTGCAAGATACTTTGATGTTTACGCTAGATTTGGCGAAGCCCCAAAAAGTAAAATCTCTAATGGCTCACGTGCTGATTAGTCAGCCCACATGGATATTTTTACCCGAAAAAATTGAAGTGTATTTTCCCGATCCAATCACAGGAACATTAAAGTTGATGGCTACTAAAGCGTTGGATGCGACTACAAAAGTACCAGAAAATGCTACTCAAGCCGTTGTTTTAGACTTAGATAATCATCTAAAAACAAAACGAGTAGTTGTGAAAATATACACCCTTACTCATATTCCCGAGTGGCACGACGGCAAAGGAACGCTCGGTTGGTTTTTTATTGATGAACTAATGGTCTATTAATAGGTATGGAGCAAATCAAAAATACGTCAACCCAATGTGCTAATTGTGGCACCGAATTACAAGGTAAATTCTGTTATAAATGTGGCGAAAAGCAGGTAGATCCAGATCGTGATTTTTCGGCTTGGCATTTTTTTAAAGAAACTTTGGAGAGTTTGCTCCACTTAGATTCAAAAATACTCCGTACTTTCTGGTGCGCTTTAGTAAAACCTGGAATGCTTACCGCTGAATTTATTGCAGGGCGAAGAACACCGTATGTCAAACCAATTCCGTTATTTTTTATTTCAGGACTTATTTTTTACCTGTTTTTTCCAACATCATCCTCCTTTTTTTCAAATCCCGATGATTTGAATAACGGCTACCGAACGGGTAATTGGGCAGCAAATTCGTTCCATTTTGATACGCCCTCGCTCATTGCTCAAAAAGCAGCAGCCCTAAATATTGATGCAGAAGTATTTGTTCAAAGGGTTAGCAAAGAAGTGGCGGCCAGTAGGGCTAAAGCCTATTTATTTGTTATGATTCCATTTTTGGGTGCTTTCTTTTGGCTTTTGTTCTTTCGACGACAACCTTGGCTGGTACCGCACCTTATTTTTGCTATGCACTGGTTAGTGTTTTTTATCTTGTTCGATCTTTTATGTTTGATTATATTGGCTTATGGGTTTAAACTCAAACAGATAGGTGAAGAATATGTAATTTTTTTGCTAATATTTATGTTAATTTGGAGCACATTGGCAATAAGACGCGTTTATGGATTAAAGATATGGGGTGCTGTAGGGGCAGGACTTGTTTCAACAATGGCTTTTCTTATGATTTTTACTTTGTATCGACAAATAATTACTTTGTGGTCGCTTTGGAGTTATAGTTGATGGCGGGGCATAAAAAAACCTCCGACGGATTTCCATCGGAGGTCAAAAAATTTATCCAATAAAGTTGGATTGCTAATTATGCAATCTTCACATCTACAGCATTCATTCCTTTGTTGCCACGCTCAACTTCAAAAGTTACAACATCGCCTTCGCGTATATTGTCTTGCAAGCCAGATGCGT
>JAAFHO010000008.1 GCA_013297575.1 Chitinophagales bacterium | reverse complement strand
TGGAGATTTATTCACCGACGGGCAAAATGCAAAATATACCTATACTCCAGCAGGTGGGGTGGGTAGTATTTTTGCAGCATCGCTTTGGATGGGTGGTGTTGATCCAGCGGGCAATCTCAAACTTGCTGCAATGAGCTACCGTGTGGCCAACAAAACTGAATATGCAGCGGGTCCCTTAAATGCCACTACTGGTACAACAGATGCGTCAACTTGCTCCAATTGGGATAGATTATTTGGTACAACGAAGACACGTATTGATGCATTTTTAGCCAATTTACCTGCATTTGTAGCAAATCCGCAATCTGCAATTGACCAATTCCCCGATATTATGGGGTGGCCAGCAATTGGCAATCCTCATTTTTCGGGAATCTACAATTTTACTTTACCGGCCAATCAAGGCTTGGCTCCTTTTGTGGATACTGATTTAGATGGAATATATAACCCGCTATCTGGTGATTTTCCAGCGGTAGAACTACAAGGCAAAGCACCCTTTGTTCCCGATCAAATATTATGGTGTGTTTTCAATGATTTTGGCGCGGCACATTTATCAAGTGGCGGAAGTTCAATTGGAATGGAAATTCAACTTACTTCTTGGGCTTTTACTACGCAAAGTGGGGTTCCTTTTAGCAATACTGTATTTACCTCCCATAAGACTATTTATCGTGGATCTGATTTGCTTTCTGATTTCTTAATTGGAGTTTGGACAGATTTTGACTTGGGCTGTTACTCAGATGATTATGTTGGCTGTACACCCGCTTCGAATACTTTTTTTGCTTATAACCAAGATTCCGAAGATGGACAGCCCGGTTCAGGTTGTAATGGTGTGCCAACATTTGGCACTGAAACACCGGTGCAAACAGCTACTTTTCTCAATACATCAATGGATAAATTTATTACTTTTTCTAGTACACTTGTTGGCCCACCTAGTCCCGGCGCAACTGAGCCATCACTACCTATTGAATACTATAATTACTTGGCAGGTGCTATTACGGCAGATTTTCTGTTCCCAGACGATCCTGCTGATCCTAACGGCTGGTCGATGTGTACGGCTGGTCTTCCTCTTGGCGATCGTCGAACACTAGCTAGTCATAAAATAGGTGACTTAGAACCGGGAGCAATATCTGAACTTACGATGGCTTGGACATTACACCCAAATATCCAAGGCCCATGTAACCTAGGCAACGCACTACAAGAAGTAACAGAGATTCAAAATGCATACGAGAATAGT
The DNA here is from genome assembly GCA_013297575.1 of Chitinophagales bacterium. Classification (GTDB taxonomy): domain Bacteria; phylum Bacteroidota; class Bacteroidia; order Chitinophagales; family Saprospiraceae; genus M3007. The sequence continues at coordinate 24,413 of JAAFHO010000008.1, read as the reverse complement.
TTTGATGGCATTTCTGGTGTTTTTTCACCAGTACCCCCATCCCCAGTAAAAGTGATACCCAACCCTGCTAACGATGCCGCAATATTGGATTACGGCTCACTCAAAGTAGCGGCTATTCGCTGTTTTGATATGCAGGGCGGGTTGATCTTTAGCCAAGATAACCCGAATCCCGCCATGCAACGTATTAATACGGCTGCATGGCCCACAGGGAACTACGCTGTTCAATTGGTGACTAGTAGCGGTATTGTACCTGTCAGAATTGCTGTAGTGCGGTAAATAAATTGTAACTCTAATGCGCCATGTTGTAGTATGCTTTGTTGGTAAACGACAAAGCATACTACAACAAAATGCGCTTATTCTACCAAACTCCTATCTGCCACATGACCCGATTCAGGCGCGCCTGCCGCAATCCATTGTCGAACAAACTCAATTTGGTTGGCTGTTAATTTTAATCCACCTGTGGGCATTTTTTGGCCAAATTGAAAAGGCGATCCATCCCATTTGATTTTTACAAATAAAAAACTGCTGTCGGGATTACCGGGTTTTACCAAATGTAAACCAGCGGCGAGCGCGTCCTCATTTTTACATTCTTCCTCCAACAAATGATTGTAAGTATAATCGTTACCCAAACCGTGGTGCCCAAAATCGCCTTCTTTTGAGTGGCAAGAGGATAAGGCACAAGAGGGTTTGAACACTTTTTCAAATACCAATTTGTACGAACCATCGGGCGGTGTATAAGATGGAACATCGGACTTATCGTCTTTTTTGCAAGCCGAAAAGGATATAATTAGTGCAAAGGCCATTATGCCTGCTATTTTTTGAATAATCATATTGAATTGTGATTTTTAAAAATGATCTAAGAATGGTTAAAATCCATAACGCAACCCTACTTGAAGTGCCTTGTAAAGCATCAGATTAGGACTGATTTCGGCAGGGGCAAACTTCCACGCTATTGTCCAGTTGATACCGACTTGTACATCCACAGGATGCGCCGAACGTGCCGCAAAACGCCATCCTAAGCGGGTATCAAAACCTGCATTTTGTCTGAAAAAACCGGGTGTGGAGTTCTTTGATGGCATCCATTTTTCATTTTCATAGATGTAGCGAACATCTTTTGTTTTGGCCCGTCCAATGCGATAAAGCACGCCTGTTGTAAGTCTTAATTGTTTAAAAATTCTAAAATCGGCGGCTAATCTTGTACCTACAAAAGTATAGTTTTCAGAATAAGGGCTATTCCAAAACCCCAAATTAAGGTCTTGAAATAATCGAATTCGATCATTTCCTCCGTTTCGCCATGTTCGTTCAATACCTGCCGAAATACCGGGTCTTACCGAAGTAGCGTCGGTTACACCCAATTGCCCTGGATCTAGATTTATGGCAAAATCTTGGTGAAAAAACTGCATATTCGCCGCCCAACGGCTTGTATTTTGGGCAAAACTGAGTTGTACCAACCCACAGAGTAGGATAGCCAACAGCATTATTTTATGATTCATGTTATTTAGAAAGGATGGAGTTTTTAAAGATAGTAATAGAAGAAAATGCCCATTTCATCCTCGGATGTTACACCAAAACGGATTTCGCGGTTGGTATCATTTTCATAAGTAATTACGGTTCGGATACCTTCGCCTTTTTTGATTTCGAGTAATTCGGGCAAGTAAATAAATTTGGGATCGTGCCAGTCACTGTTTTCATAAAAAAGTTGACCGTCTTTAGCACCACCTACATGATATACCTCGAATTTTTTTCCGCGCTTGTGCATGTGCGAGAAAATAACTTTGAGGCTTCGGTCTTCTTTCAGGATTTCGGTATATTCTATTTTCGTCGTTTTTTTAGGTGGTAATACCAATTTATCGGCGTTATCTGCCTCGCCTTGTTTTAGAAAATATTGTACTTCCGATCGTGGTTTGGTGTAAATATTCATCGTTACCTCACCAAAAATCGTTTTGTCCGATTTGTTGAAATAATGAGAATTGAGGTCAAGCGTCGAATTAGCCGCAATCGGTACGGCATAACCAGCCGGAAATTCTACTTTTTGATAAGGAGATGCCGCTTCGGCCAACAAACGCATCTCTTCCATATTAGAAAAGAGGTTCAAACGGCCATCGGGTGTGTTTTGATCGCGCATTTCGCCAATTGTGGGCAAACCAAACTTAGTTTCATCGTCATATTGATAAGCAATCACGTGGTGCGATCCCTCCCGCTGCCGCACTTCATAGCCCGTCATATAAATCTCTTCGGTGTTGCCTACTGCGGTTCGCATAAACCATTCGCGTTCGAATTGCGGAGGAATAGGGAAAGCCGGAACATGGAGTTGATAACCTTTACCTGCTTCGGGTTTGGGCAGCGGCACAAAATCGCCGGGGATATCTGCTGGGTTATAATCCCATGTTTTTACGCATGCCATCAACGATAAAAACAGACCCAATAAGAGGAATTTAAAAATTTTGAATGTCATAGTTATATTTCTTATGTTTATTTGATAGAGCAAATTTAAAGGGGAACTAAAGGGGTTGCAAAGGGGAGCGGACGAAAACCCCAAATGGCAGGACGAAAACGGTATTCTGAATTTGGAGGTTTTCGTCCTGCCTAATCTCCAATTCATCCCTTGTTTAGCATAGCAAAGCCTGTTTTTAGTACATTTGCACTTCAATTTAACGAAAAATGCCGACACTACCCGACAATTTTGAAATACCACAATGGCTGTTCCGGCGATGGATTTGGCATGCTGCCTTTTGGATCGTTTATTTCCTTTCATCGGGTTTAGAGGATGTTGAATCTGGTCTTTCTCAGTTAGAGGACTACTGGAAATTGAGTATCATTGCTCATTTACCCACTATTACTTCGGTTTACATCGTTACACTTTTGGGCGTTCCGCAGTTGTTGTATCGAAAAAAATACTTATTTTTTGGCATTTTCAGCATTGCACTGGCTTTGCTGATGAATAGTTTTAGTGGTGTATTGTGGTATTTTCTTAGTCCTCACTTTGTATTTAAGACCATAAATTCTCAAGACTTAAAACCAACATTGCTCGATGGCATTTCGATTAGTTTTTTATTGGTTTTGTTTGCCGCATCGCTCAAATTGGGCAAAGACATGCTGATCGAATCTCAACGCCGTGCCGATCGCGCTGCTCAAAACCTAAAAAGCGAACTGAACACATTGCGACAGCAAATTAGTCCACATTTTTTGCTCAATTCGCTCAATACGATTTATGGCCTAGCACTCACCGAGCCTAAAAGTGTTGCGCCTACGGTGATTTTGCTCTCCGATTTGCTCCGTTTTTCGTTGTACGAAACCCGTGCCGATCGCATATCGCTCGCGCGCGAACTCGATTTTTTACAAGATTATGTAGAAATGCAGCGGCTGCGTGCTTCGGAAAAACTCCAGACGACATTTGTATTCCCTCAAGATTTGCCTACTCCACCGCCTCAAATTGCACCGCTTTTATTGTTTGTTTTTATTGAAAATAGTTTTAAATTTGCTCAGCCTAACTCGAATGGGGAACGTTTTTTGAAGATGGCTATCCATTTTGAGGCGGAACAATCCACTTTGCTATTGGAGTGTGAGAATAGTTTTGCCACCACTATCCCTGCAACAACAGGCGGATTAGGATTAGAGAATGTGCAGCGTCGGCTCGAATTAATTTACCCAAAAAAATATAAGATCCGTATCCATGACGAGGATGGCGTTTGGCGGGTGAAACTCGAAATACAACTGGAAAAATGACAAAAAAATTTACTTGTATGGTCTGCGACGATGAACCCGTGGCGCGCCGAATTTTGAAAAGCCATATTGAGCAAACGCCTTTTTTGGAACTGAGTGGCGAATGCGAAAATGGTTTGGAGGCAATTGCTTTTTTGCAACATACAATGCCCGATTTGCTTTTTTTAGACATCAATATGCCCATACTCGATGGTTTGAACTTCCTAAAAACCATCAAAAAACGGCCTAAGACCATACTCACCACCGCATATTCGGAGCATGCTTTGGAAGCCTTCGACCTCGAAGTAGTGGATTATTTAGTAAAACCGGTGGCTTTCGAGCGTTTTTTGCGGGCAGTGGCACGCGCTACAGAGTCTATACCAATTGACAGCAAACCGCCTGAATCTACTCAAGAATTATTGGAACTCGATCACCTTGTCGTGCGGTTTGGTCGATTGATTCATCGGGTCAAGTTTTCAGATATACTATTTTTGGAAGCGCAGGCTAACGCGGTTAAAATTGTCACAGCGGAGCAAGTATTTCGTACTTATCAACCGCTAACGACGCTCGAAACACAATTACCAATTGCCGATTTTGTGCGCACACACCGTTCTTTTTTGGTCAATAAGCACCGCGTTTCAACGGTGGATGGGTTTTCTATTGTTTTTGGGGAAGATACACGCGTACCCATTTCGGAGCCACTGCGCACGGAGGTATTGCGCAAATTGGGGTTTGGGGTATAAAGGTGAGCCATCCCGGGGATCCAGAATGGCTCTAGTTAATGTCCTACACACCAACTGTTCCTAGAAAATTGTTATTTAATAGAGAAGAAGAGTATTCAGATAGTTCCGTTTTGTATTGACTTGTAGTAGATTGTTTCATTTGGCATAACTCATTAAAGATTGTTTCACGTGGTATTGGCTTGTAGTTAGATTGCTTCATTTGGTACTCACAGTATTCAGATTGTTACTTCACGGATGATTTTGTAGTTAGACTGTTTCATTTGGTATAACTAATTAAAGATTGTTTTACTTGGTACTAAGTGGTATTCAGATTGTTGCTTCACGGATGATTTTGTAGTTCGATTGTTTCATTTGGCATAACTAATTAAAGATTGTTTTACTTGGTATTAAGTTGTATTCAGATTGTTTCATTTAGTATTAAGTTGTGTTCAGATCGTTTCTTCATGTATAATTTTGTAGTTAGATTATTTCATTTGGTATAACTCATTAAAGATTGTTTCACTTGGTATTAAGTTGTATTCAGATTGCTTCATTTGGTACTCACGGTATTCAGATTGTTGCTTCACGGATGATTTTGTAGTTAGATTGTTTCATTTGGCATAACTAATTAAAGATTGTTTTACTTGGTATTAAGTTGTAGTTAGACTGTTTCATTTGGTATAACCGTAGTCCGATTGCTTCATTTGGAATGGGCTTGTATTTGGATTGTTTCTTCATGTATAATTGTAGTAGATTGTTTCATTTGGCGTTTACTGTAATTAATTGGTTTTAACTACTTTGATTGTTTTCACCGAGTCCGCTGTTTCGTAGCGTACCAAATAAACACCTTTAGCCAAATCTGCTGTGGGGATCGTTATATTTGTTTCGGTGGTATCCATTGTGTATTGATAGACGAGTTTGCCGTTTATATCCAAGAGTTGCACATTGGCTGGTGTGGAGCCTTGTAGGTATAACAAGTCGTTGAAAGGATTAGGCCGTATAGAGAAAGGTATATCGGTAGAGAGCGATTCAGTTCGATCATTAGTGTCGCCTATTCCACCAGAATTTGCCACTTGGAGTATTTGGAAATCACTACCATTTAATACCGCCCAATCTAAGTAGTAATACCCATTTTCCTTCACAATGCTAAAGTTTAAGACATTGTTTGCGTCCATTAGAGAAATCAAAGCAGGGTTATTTGAAGCTAAGTAGTTACCAAGCGCATCCAATGGATTAGCAGAATTATGATTTAAAAATTGAATAGAATTACTATAGTTTTGATGATGAACGTGTACCCCCCCATTAATTTGTTGATCCACATTTTTTACCAAGAATATAGATGCTTTTTTGTCATTTTGAACCTTGAAGTAACGATCTGGTGAACCTAAGCCTGGTTGTATTGGGAATAATGGGAAATGATTGCCAGGTGTCCATTGCGTACCATTGTAATTATTAGCGATCTCATCAATAATAAAATTATGCGTTGTTTCCGATCGTAAAGACAAACCGCCTCTTTCGGTTGCGTTACATATACTCCAAACATCAATACGGTATTCCGTTCCGGGTTCGAGCGATGAAATAGTTATGTTTGTAGGTGCTAAATTATTGCCCGAAAAAACAACAGTATTGGTGGATACTTTCGTTAATTCTACATCATAGCCTGAAGCACCCGATACTGCATCCCAGGCAAAAGAGAGGTCTGTAACACCAACATTAGTCGCTACCAAGTTGTCAGGAGCGGGCAAATTACATTGATCTTCAAACATTCCCATTGGAATTGTAGGAGTCAAACGCATTTCGTTATGGGCACCAAGGCTTGGGCCTAATACAATAAATGCTAAAAATAAATACCAAAATTTCATAAAAATAAATAAGTTTTAAACGTTTACAATTTTCTTGGTGCAAAGATCGGTTGGGTAATCCCAGTTTTTTATAACACTTTTGTACTTCTTTTTACAAAAATCGTATCAAACATGGAAGGTTCAGACTTATTGGAATTGTTTAAAACATTGACAGACAAGGAGTTAAAAGGATTACAAGTTTATTTGGGCAGCACCTATACCGCTAAGATTCGATACCGTTCGGAGGTGATAATTCTGCTAACAAAACTACAAAACTACAATAAACAGGGTAAGTTAGCAGATTTGAGTAAAGAACTGGCCTTTAAAAAAGTATTTCCGTCCAAACCCTTTGTGGGTGCCCATTTGGAACGGGTGATGTTTGAATTGACTCAAGCCATTCGACAGTTTCTACTGATCGAATCTTATATGAGTGAAGAAAACGCCTTACAGCAGCAATTGGATCTTACAGATATACTCCGAAACCGTGGTCTACTTCCTAAAGCAACACAGACCTTAGAGCAGGCATTTAAATTGTTGGAGCAAGATACGATGCAGGGTACTAATTATTTTGGTAAAGTGTATGAGGCGGCGCTGATGGCTCGTAATTTAGCCACTTATAATATTAACTGGAAAACTGACCTACATATAGCCGCCACGCTGGAACATTTAGACGAATACTATTATGCCAGTAAGTTTGATTTGATCAATCATTATTTGGTATTAACTAAAACTAGTCGTTTGGACCGCGAAAAAAATGCCAATTTTGTCAACCTCTTAACCCAGATTAGTCAACTCCAAAAAGGGGAAAGCGAGCGCGCTCAGCGGGTTTTGGAACGAATTGAACAAAAAACATTAATAATTGAAAAAGAATGGCTGCTGGAAATTACTAAGAGGTATATATGAGGAATGAGATTATAGATCATTTTTTTGAGGGTAAATATCAATTAGATAACTTATATTACAATGTACTTGCCCTCAAAACCGCACCCTTACCCCTCCAATAACACCACTCATCGCAGCAGGTTCAAAATACCGATCACCTACGGCATTTACCAGTATATTATTGGAGTAAGCCGCATTAAAAATATTATTCCAGCCCGCAAAAGGCGCAATTTCAAACCTTTTTAATCGGAAAGTATAACCACCACGCACCGATACCAAGGTGTAGCCTTTGTCTTTAATGGTATTGGCATCATTGACAAAACTATGGCTTTGCGCCTGTACCTGTGCCACACAAAACAATCCGGCAGTGCGTTCCCATTGGAGGGCTGCAAATACACGGTGCAGCGGAATGGCAGGTTGCCGATAACCATCCAGCCGTGTCCCCGATGCTTCGTAGTCGGTATATTTAAAATTAGAAAAAGTATAATTACTTAGGAAAGTGAGGTTTTTGATCGGTTTATACTGCAAAAAAGCCTCTATGCCGCGCCTTTGCGATCGTCCGGCATTGCGAAAATAGGTTCTTCCAGGTGTGGCGGCCAATTGATAGGGTACCAGTTCGTTGCGGAGGTTCACCTGAAATATGGCCAAGTCTATTTGCCATTTTTCTCCTTGTAGAAATTTGGTGCCTAATTCGTAATTGACGGATTTCTGAGGACTTAGATCGCTGTTAAAACCACCTGTTTGCTGCGGATTGGCCGAAAGTTCGTTCAGTGTTGGGGTTTCAAAATTAGTAGCCATATTAGCATAAAAGGCCAGTTGCGGCGTTGCTTTGAACAAAGCACCCAAGGCGGGGCTTACCCTTCGAAATGATTGAGAACCGCTTTGGTCTTCATCGCTCAAAAAACGGTCTTTTACGCGCAATTGCACCGCATCAATACGTGTGGAAGCCGTCAATAACAAACGATGTACAGGTTTCCACTCATGCAACCAAAATGCGCCCATGCCGGAAAAACGTTCCGTTTGGTCAAAAGTTTGCTCTTTTTTTTCGCCATCATCGTTGTTAAAACGCCTGCGTAAATCGCGTTGCAAACCTATATCTATGCCCAATTGGCTGCGGTATTTAGGGGTTGTAAAGGCATATACGGCATTACCGCCCCCAAAATTGCGTTGTAATGCTACCCAACCGCCGTTTTTGAAAGCCAGCCGACTCGAAAAATCGCGGGTAGTAAAAAATGCCGTTGTTCTAATGCTGTGGCGCGCCGCAATACGGTGCTCTAATACCCAACCGATGCGTCCCTGCGCTACCTGTTCTCCGGTATTGAACTGAAGGCTTGCGGCACGTGCTTGTTTGCGGTCGGTCAATACTTGTTCGGCAGTAAGGCCACCCGGGTCGTTAGCATAAGGGCTTTTTCCATAATTGAGCAGCAGCGTCATCTTGGTGGCTGGTGAAAAGCGGTATTGCCATTTGACATTAGCAATAGTTTGCTGCATACTACTTTGTGCGCGGTAACCCTCTAAATGGTTTTGGCTGATATTAAAAAATACGCTGGATTTCTTTTGATGAAACGCCGATTTGAACTGCCAGCGGTAAAAGCCAAAACTCCCTACGCTCGTTTGTATCTCAGCATAGCGTTGATCGGTATTTTCTGTGGTCAGTTGTAGGATACCACCAGCCGAGTTACCGTACAATCCGGCCGCCGCACCGCGCAAGAGTTCGATGCGCTGTATCGTACCCATATCCACATTATCGAGGTCGGTTTGGCCATCGGGGGAGGTTTCGGGTATGCCATCGGTAAATACCCTGATACCACGGATACCAAAGGCCGAACGCGCACCAAAACCGCGAATTGAAATACGTAAATCTTGGGCGTAATTATCTGTATTCCAAGCATAAACACCCGGCATTGCCACCAATGCTTCCCCTAAAGAGCGCTGTGCTTGAGCAAGTTGTATCCAGTTTTTTTGCAAAACACTGACCGCAAATGGGATATTTTGCCCCGTAGATTCGAGTCTTGTCACCGTAATAGTAACGGGTGTTATATCAAGGCTCAGCAACGAATCCTTGGTGGCGGATTGTGCGTTACTGAATAATGGGCATGCAAGAATAATAAGTACTACAATGGAGTACTTAAATAGGTATTGGAGTCGATGAAGCATTTTTTATGGCCTATTTCGCTTTTAATACCACGTTAATTGCCTGAATTGCTTTGCCTGTCTTCCCTATTACACCGCAAAAACTACCATTTTTGCCTTTCACCTCTTCCGTTTCTTTTTCAAATTTTACAGCGTATTCAATATCGTATTTTTTCGCTTCCGAACCTTCTAAAGCGAAAGCAATACCTAATAATTTTGTTTTTGCAGTAGTACCACCCACAAAATCGCCGGGTTTGGCATTGCTTTGAATAGCCTTGCCGCCCACATTTACTTGATACACCAAATGAAGGTTTTTCTGAGCGGGTGTAATTTGGAGTGCAATACCTGTCAAATTACGTGGTGTTGTGTTTGTCGATGGTGAGGTTTGCCCTTCTGTGCTAAAAGGCATATCCTGCGTTCCAAATCGGATATTGCCTGCTACGATTGGCGTTTTTGCTTTCGGAGGAGCATTTGATATGCCTTTTGCATTTTGGACGGCTTTTTCTGCATTTATCCTGCCATATCCGTAATAAACACTGTGTTTGTTGGCATCGTATTCGCCACCTTCGGTATCGATAATATCGCAAGAATTGCGGATAATTTCTTTTACCTGTGGTGGTGTAAGCGCAGGATTAGCGGCCAACATGAGCGCAACTACGCCAGCCATTCCTGGACACGCGCCTGAAGTACCGCCAAAAGAATTGGTATAATTAGTGCCATCATAACCAGCGGCTGCTGCGCGGTCGGTAGTGCGCAATCCTTGACTAAGCGGCGCGGGGTGTTTGAGTGGTTTCCAAGCAAAATCGCCGCTAGGGAATGCGACCCATACTTGTTCTCCAAAATCGCTATACACGCTGCGTTTGCCTGTATCATTACAAGCAGATACCGCGATTACGCCAGGATGGGAGACATACCCGTCATTAGCAGTGGCTTCATTACCATTGCCAGCAGCAAAAAGAATGACACAACCTTTGCCGCCTCGACCTTCTTTCATCGCAAATTCCATGGCCATACGCGTACTATCGGGCAAAAGGGTTTGCTTGTTGTGGAGTGGATGAGATGGATCCCACCAATCGCCATCAGTTGGGCCCCAAGAGCACGAAATCACATCTGCACCGTGTTGGGCTGCCCAAGCAAAAGCATTGGCTTCGCTCATACTACCCAAGCCGCTGCGCAAACGAATAGGCATTAGGAACGATTCAGGTGCTGTACCACTGGCGCCATCTTTGAGGCCGCTCGCGCACGCCATACCTGCGCAAGCCGTACCGTGGTTATCGTCATTGGCAACCGGACGACCTGTACCTTCTTTAAAAGTGGAATCGAAGGGATGCACAATACGCCCTGCAAACTCGGGGTGATCAACATCCACACCATCATCTATAATGGCAATGGTAGTGCCCTTGCCTTTGGTCAGTTGCCAAGCCGCTTCAATATTAACATGGGCATCAACGGCTTTTCCGTTGATACTGGTTTTGGTTAAATGCCATTGTAAGGGGTGTATTCCTTTAAAACGACGCTCCTGTACCAATTCAGGATGGCAATATTCCACTATTTTTTCGTTCAAAATAGTTTCTGCAATATTAAAAACGGCTAGTCCTGTGCCTTCGGCGGCGCAAACGAAATAAGCGTTTTTGGCAAAAGCCAGTTTGTCTTTGATCGTTAATTTATATTTTTCAATAATCGCCAAACAATCTTCTTCCTTTGTGGCATCAAAAAATTTGACAAAGAAGTTTTCTGTATAAAGGGTTACTTCGCCTGTTTCCTTGTCTTGCAAAACACGGCCTGCAAAACGAATATCATCCTCTTGTTTGAGGGCGGCTCGGGTGGCATCGCGCTTCGTGGTATCAGGTGGGCCGGCAAGTCCCTTTCTGCCGGGTTCTTCATCGCCACCGCCACGGGAAGCGGTTGCTTGAGGTTCGTCGGCCATTTTTATTATTGTAATACCGGAATCGGGAAACTTTACGACTTGAACAGTATCGGCCAACATTTCTTGAGAGGCTCGACTTAGGTTCATGTCGCCCATTTCCATATTATCTTTGGTGCGTACCGCTACCAGATCAGGGCTTTCTTCGAGTTCAACGGTTTTACCTTTTTTACCGCCGTATTTAACTTTGTACATTTTTTTAGATAGATTTAAGTGGTGATTTGTTACAAATGTTAGACCTATACCGAGGTCAGATAAGTACCAATGACCTCGGCAGAGGTCTAACATTTGTAAGAACAATGGACTGGATTTATGCTACTCTTTTAGCGGCGGTGGAGCGGTCGCTTTTTTTGCTTTATGCTCATCGGATAATTCACCAATAGGTTCACCATCAATACCTTCTGGCATATTGAAACTGCGGCGACCTGCAAAATTGGAATCGGTATCTGAACTACCACCACCCATACTGCTCTTCAGGCTAAGTATTTTTTTCAAAAGATCAAACCAAAACGAAGCACCAAACGTAACAGCAATACCTGTGAGTATAAATCCGAACATTTTAACAAGCCAGTCGGGGATACTTTTTGCTTGATCAGGCTCATTCCATCCCAAGCCAAGTGGCGACTGCATGTCGCCCAATTGGGTAGAAAGGAAGCCTTTTGCATTGCCGATATAATTTTTCAGAGAACTATCGCGGGCAATAACGGGTAAAGTATCCGCAGCGGCGATTTGTTCGGCGGCTTTTACCATTTTTTCACGTAATTCAGGATTGGTAGATAACGCACGATAAATACCGACAGTGTCGGCATTGAGTATTGCGGATAAGGCCAAACCGATAAAAAACAAACGCCATTTTGTGCTCTGCTTAAAATAATCAGCGGAACGTTCCATGACCTGATCGAACCAGTTTTCCAACTGTGTTTTGAACCCGCCCACAGTACCATTTGATTCACGCACCAAAAAACCCATGAGTTCTTTGAGGTTGGGATCTTGTATATTATCAATTTTTTCGGCTAAGTTGCCTCCTTCTAGTTTTTGTAATTCGTCGTGCAAAATGGCACTAAAAGTTTCTTTTTGGATCCAAGTTGGTAAAGAAGTACCTGTGAGCCAGTTTTTTTTGCTTTCAGCAGATCGGAGTTGTTGGAAAAACGGGTGTCCGTCGAAAGTAGCGGACATGCCCCCCAACATACCTCTTAGGGTAGTTTGTAAGTGTTTACCGCGCAGGGATAAGAACAATACAATAATATCGTGTACAGTAGATGAGAGGATACTCATCAAGAGCAGTACGAGAATAAGGCCAATGGCAATACTGAGAATAGTTAACATCATTTTTGATTATTTCGTTATTAAATTATTTTGATGTGTCCAAATACTTAATTACACTGTAATCCTTAAAATTTTCCGCTAAAACCCTTGATCTATACCTCAAATCTTTAAAAAAAGTACGCGACTTAATTCTTATTGGCCAATTGCCCACAAGCGGCATCAATATCCTTACCTCTGCTCCTACGTACTGTCACAGTTACGTCGTGGCTCACTAATCGAGCCGCAAATTCATTTAATCTGTTTTCGTTGGATTTGTCAAATTCACCACCTTCAATGGGGTTGTATTCAATAATATTAACACGTGCAGGAAAACGGCGGCGGCACAGCATAATCAGTTTGGCAGCATCATCGGGGCCGTCGTTAAAGTTTTCAAATGCGATATACTCGTAAGAGATACGGTTCTTGGTTTTGCGGTAAAAGTACTCCAATGATTGCATTAACGCATCCAAATTATTGGTTTCGTTGATTGGCATGATCTCGTTCCGCTTTATATCATCGGCTGCATGGAGGCTAATGGCAAGATTAGAACGGAAGCCATCATCTGCCAGTTTTTTAATCATTTTGGCGATACCAGCCGTACTCACGGTAATACGGGAAGCAGACATACCCAGCCCCAGCGGTGCAGGAGCGGTAATATGTTCGATACTTTTCATGGTATTGGCATAGGTAAGGAGCGGTTCGCCCATACCCATATAAACGATATTGGTAAGGCCGCGACCAAAGGCTTGTTGGCATTGTTTATTGACCAAAGTAACTTGGTCAAAAATTTCCCAAGGCTCCAAGTTGCGCTCGCGACCCATACGGCCAGTAGCGCAAAACTTGCAAGTAAGGCTACAACCCACTTGCGTACTGACGCAAACGGTAAAACGTTGGTCATCGGGTACGGGAATCAATACGCTTTCAATGCGGTGGCCATCATGGGTAAGAAACCTCGTTTTGATGGTGCCGTCGTTGCTGTGCTGTACTTTATCTTCGGTGAGGGTATGGAAAGTATGGGTTTCGCTCAGTTTGGTGCGCAATGCTTTTGGCACATTGGTCATCGACTCCCAATCGGTAGCGGCTTTAGACCACAACCATTCATAAAATTGTTTTGCCCTAAAACGGGGTTCATTCCACTCTTCAAAAGTGGCCTCTAACTGTGGGAGGGAAAGCGCTCGAATATCCATAATTGCGGCAAAGATACAATATTATTTCTGCTTTATCACTTTACAGCCTCTACAACATAGCCTTCTGCCCTCAATAGGGCAATAACACCGCCTTTACCGCCCAAGTGTCCGGCACCTACGGCAAAAAACGTAGATTGTTCCTTCATCATTTTACCCATCAGTGGAATCCAGTTGCGGTTGCGGTTGCCCAATAACACATCTTCAAACTCGCCTACTCCATCGGTTTCGGCACTAATCATTTGTTGCATGGCTTCTATGTCTTGTTTTTTGTACATTTCAATCATTTTGTCCAATTCCGCATCCGAGTCTGTGCTCGAGGTTCGAAGTGCTTCTACGAGCATTTTGGCTTGTGATTCGTAGGGAATAGTATCAAAAATGCTCAATTGGTAGGCTGTAGATTCCAAACCATCAGATTTTGTTTTTTGTTTCTTTGCTACTTTCCACAGTTCCATTTCTACTGAGGTCATTTTTGAATCAGATTTGCCTACAGCGCCGCCTTCATCATTGGACAAAAGCATACTCAAAAACATAGGTTTAATCCGCTCAAACATACTCGCGGAAAAGCCTTTGTCTTCCATTTTTTCGTGTACAAATGTATAATCTTCGGGCGACAGGAGATCTTTTAACGTTTTACCATTTTTCATAAATGCCTTGGTGAGCATACTGAATTGTGTGCGAAGGCTGGTCATTTCCTTCATATCAATCTCGAAAGTGATTTTTTTGCAACGATTCAAAGCATTCCAAGTGGATTCGGTGATGTTCAGGTCGGATTTAGGAATCATGTGGATCGTGCCATAAAGATACGAAGGCTGTTTAAGTCCTTTTCCGCCAATGCGCCAAAGCAGTGATTTATCGGTAGGGACAATATTATCAGGGGTGTAGGAAACAACCTTTTGGCTGCTATGGCAACCTACTAGGAAAAACCAAAGGCCGACAAGGGTAGAAAAAATGATTTTTATGTGTTTCATGCTTACTGTTTTTATTTGCGTTTGTAAATATTGAACTTCTCCTGACGTTGGGCTTTCTTATAAAAAATTTAGGTGCAGCGCACCGTAATATTTGTAGCAAAAATATTACAGTGCGCTGCACCTTTTATTAGAAAATCCTAGTTCTGTTGTTGGAAAACTTGGATAAACAACGATTTTTAGCGCACTTTCGGTCTGCCAACACTTTGGTAATGAAAACCACTGGATTTCATTTGCTCAAGATCGTATAAATTGCGGCCATCAAAAATTACTTTTGATTTTAGGTTGTTGCCTATACGCTCAAAATCGGGTGATCTAAACTCGCCCCATTCTGTCATAATAGCCAAACAATCTGCGCCTTCTGTTGCTTCATACATGCCTTTAGCATACTTTATTTTATCACCGTAAATATCTTTTACATTTGCCATTGCTTCGGGATCGAAAGCGACAACATGAGCGCCCAATTCGAGTAATTCATCGATAATGACTAAAGCTGGTGCCTCCCGTATATCATCGGTATTGGGCTTAAACGCTAGTCCCCATACTGCAATTGTTTTACCGGCAAGTTCATTTTTGTAGTGTTTGCGGATTTTCTTGGTCATTACCCCTTTTTGGATAGTATTTACTTTCATCACCGATTTCAAAATCTTGAAATCGTAGGAATAATCACTTGCTGTTCGAGCCAGTGCTTGTACGTCTTTTGGGAAACACGAACCGCCATAACCAATACCTGGAAACAAGAAACGTTTGCCAATACGATTATCGCTGCCCATACCAATCCGCACCATATCCACATTAGAACCCGTTTTTTCGCAAAGATTTGCTATTTCGTTCATAAAAGAAATACGCATGGCCAAATACGCATTTGCGGCATATTTAGTCATTTCAGCAGAGCGTTCGTCCATAAAATAGATCGGATTGCCTTGGCGTACGAAGGGTTCGTACAACTGCTTCATTACTTTGCGTGCTTTTTCGCTTTTGGTACCGA
Organism: Chitinophagales bacterium; assembly: GCA_013297575.1. GTDB lineage: Bacteria > Bacteroidota > Bacteroidia > Chitinophagales > Saprospiraceae > M3007. The sequence continues at coordinate 8,764 of JAAFHO010000008.1, read as the reverse complement.
TTACTACGCGATCGGGTTTTAAAAAGTCTTCTACCGCTACGCCTTCGCGCAAAAATTCGGGGTTTGATACCACATCGAACATTTTTTTAGGTAGTTTTTTCGCCATTATTGCGGCTACTTTCTCGGCTGTACCCACAGGGACAGTACTTTTGTCCACAATCACTTTATAATCGGCTATAATGTCGCCTAATTGGTCGGCAACACCCATAATATAAGAGAGATCGGCACTGCCATTTTCGCCGGGAGGTGTTGGTAAAGCCAAGAAAATAATTTGGCTTTTGCTAACAGCGTCTTTGAGGTCGGTAGTAAAATGAAGGCGGCCTTCTTTTGTATTTCGATCAAAAATAAGATCAAGGCCGGGTTCAAAAATAGGTATATTTCCTGCTTTTAAACTTTCTACTTTTTTAATATTGTTATCGACACAGATAACATTATTACCGGTTTCAGCAAAACAGGTACCCGTTACTAATCCAACGTATCCCGTTCCTACTACTGCAATGTTCATTTAATTATAAGTTAATGTTGAATAGATGATAGATTTATGGTGCAATTAATAGTAAAAAAAATCACAATTTAATATTCATTGCTCCACAAGTCAAGCACTACTGACGAAAAGAAGCGCAAAGGTAGCGCAACATTGTCCCATTACTACAAAAAAAGATCAATTAAGTTCTAAGGAACGATGCCGAAGCATGACCACAAAAGTTTAAACCTAAACTGTTACTCTATTTCGGCATCGTTCCTATTCAAAAACTGAATAGCGTTTGTACTCCTAAAAATTTAAAAAGAAATGGTATAGCCACCACTTACCTTTGTGACAAGGTATTTTCCAACGGGAATGATGGGGCTGACATTTGCGCCTAATTGGTGCATAATTGTATGGTCAAAACAATGTGCGACAGGAACAGGGAACCATTTATTTTTGAAAATAGCACGTTCTGTACATGGCATAATGCCCTCGCTTGCGAAAAACATTTCGTAATGCCCATCATCGTTGATATAAAGTTCGGCACTTGCTTTTCGGCAACGGCGCTCTTGTTCTTGTTGCGGTGCAGCGTCAATAATGACCCGGCAAATGCCGATTTGCATGCAATCTCCTTGTCCTCCGGGAACACCAAAGTGTACATTGCAGGTAACTGATTGGATTGTTTCAACGGACGCAAATCCGAGCATTTGATTAAATTCTTTTGCGTGTAACATAATATTGTATCGGTGTTAAATAAAAAAACTGAAAAAATATAGGGGACAGTAATATGGTAGTGTAAAATACAAAACTCATGCCAAAATCGCTATTGACTTTTATTTAACAATACATAGCCCTAATAAGGCAATATTTTACCGTTTTAGCGGTTTGTAAGTCGCTTATTGATAGACCAACGATAAAAAATAACAACAGAATTTACTTTTTATATACCATGATTAGAGTATTTTTTTCCCTAAGCCTTATGTTTTTTATGGTGCAATTGACGCACGCTCAATGTGTTTCAGGCAATTGTAAAGACGGAAAAGGCACTTACCTCTATCCGTCGGGGGCCAAGTATATCGGCGAGTTCAAAAATGGAGAGATCTCAGGGGTGGGTGTTTGCTACTATACTGATGGTAGTAAATTTAGTGGGGAATGGAAACAACGCTTCCCTGATGGCAAAGGCACTAAGACTTACTCGGACGGCACCAAACGCACAGGAGACTGGCGCAAAGGCAAACCCGTGGATGAAAAAGGCAATATTTTGGAAGATTATATTTCCAAAAAGAAAGAAGAACGCACCGACGATGGTACCAATATACAAAGTGGATGCTTGGCAGGCGACTGTAAAGATGGTAACGGTGTATTTGCGTATCCCGATGGTAGTAAATACGAAGGTGGTTTTTCTAATGGCAAATTCTCGGGGCAAGGTGTTTTTACTTTTGCCAATGGGGATATTTATACGGGTAACTTTAAAAATAATTACCCGCATGGCGATGGTACGCGTACGCATGGATCAGGTAATCCGCCAGAAACGGGCGAGTGGCGCGAAGGCGAATTTGTAGGCGCAAGCCTTACCGATAATGGTAAGACAGGCTGCTTAGAGGGTAATTGCGTTGATGGTAAAGGTACTTTTGTTTTTAAAGAAGGAGCCGCACGCTATACTGGCGAATTTAAAGACAACCAACCACATGGCTTTGGTAACTGTACCTACGCCAACGGCGACCGCTACGAAGGTGAATGGATCGACGGTGCGTTTAACGGGAAAGGTACGCTTTCGCTGTTTGATGGTACAATCATCAGTGGTTTTTGGGCTGCAGGAGAATATGCAGGGCAGGTGCCTCCCGAAGGCTACAAACCTATTGCAGGCACTACAGAAGTAGTGGAAGCCCCCATAAAAGAACTACCTCCTGATACTAAAATTTGGGCAGTAGTAGTAGGTGTGGCTTCTTACGACCACATGCCGGTGCTGCGCTATACCGATGATGATGCCTATCGTTTTTATGCATTCTTGAAGAGTTTGGAGGGTGGTGCATTACCCGATGAGCAAATCCGAATCCTGATCGATGAAGAAGCTACATTAAAAGGCATAACTGAAGCCTTACAGGGTGTAATGGATAGCGCGAGGCCAAATGATCTTGTAATTTTTTATTTTTCAGGTCACGGCCTCAATGGCTCTTTTCTGCCCATTGACTTTGATGGTTATAATAACAAACTCAACCATGACGACTTAGCCAAAATGTTTAATGCCTGCAAAGCCAAATATAAAGTATGTATTGCCGATGCATGCCACTCTGGTAGTCTGATTTCAATGCGATCGGGGGATCCTGAAAATTCTATTGCGCAATATTATCAAACTTTATCTAAATCCATTTCAGGTACAGCACTTATCATGTCATCTAAAGGCGACGAAACATCTTTGGAATCTGCGGGTTTGCGCCAAGGTGTTTTTAGTCATTTTTTGATTCGTGGCCTCAAAGGCGAAGCGGATAAAAATAAGGATAAAATTATCAGCGTGCGTGAAATATTTGATTTTGTGTATTCTAATGTACGTGCTTATACTGGCAACCGCCAAAGTCCGGTACTAAAGGGTGCATTCGACCCAGCCATGCCTGTGGGGGTTACTAGGGATTAAGTGTTGTAGTGGAGTGGTCTCGGAAGCAATTTAATATTTAAAATTAAAGTTTTTAAATTTCATAATATTTATTCGCAATATCAAAGTGGGCTATTGTATGGATTGTCGGCGTGGATCGAGTCTAATGTCGTCAGATTAGCGATATATAACCGCGGAGTGGTTGAACTTTTCATCGGATTGAGCAAATATTCAGTAATCCAAAGTGTTCCATAAACCAAATGTGCCTATTGTCGGGGTTGGGGGTCGCCCCGACAATAGGCACATTTCGTTATTAGATTGCTTGGATATAGTCTAATATTTGAATAAAACCCAATAACGTGAAATATAATCACTTCACTACCTGACGACATTAGACTCGAGTCACGCCGACAATATTTACCCAAAGCCCCTTCCTATTACCTCGCCACAATCACCTTTACTGTTTGGCATTGCGTCCCATTTTGGATACTCATGGAGTAGCAACCATTGGGCAAATTGTGGTTAATTTGTTGGGTTTGACCCGAAATAATCTGCTCCAATACTGTTTTTCCGTGCATATCTGTCAGTTTTAATAGACTATTTTCCAGTATATCGCCTGATTGAAGCGTGAATGAACCATTATTAGGATTAGGATTAATTTGGACAAAATCATTTTTCAACTCCGCCTCTTTGCTGCCGACCGTTCCAGTATTTACTTTGGCTACAAATATACCTGCATTGTCGGGTGAGAATGAACCAATTGTACCACCTTCCACATAAACGCCCATCATATACAGAAACCCTTTGGCATCAATACCCATTGCATTACCGTAATAGAAATTGAAAACGCCTTCGCAACCTTGTCCGCCAAGGCTTACTGCCTCTGGCAATGTGTTTTCAGAACCAGAAATTAATAATATATCCGCACAACCATTCGTACTCAAAATTGTATTGTCCACCACCAAAGCATCTTCTTCATAAAAACCACCTGTATAAAATTTATTATCAGCGGTTGTTGCAACGCAAGCCACAGCGTAACTATTATCCGAATTATTGATAGAGAGCGGGATACTGAATCCTGCATTTTCCAGTATGATTAGTGCACAAGTATGATCATTAGAACTGATTAATAAGTCATTACCATCCGAGCCGAGGTCGACCTCAAAATCGCAAACTACATAAAGTTTGCCTTGCGCATTCGCCTCTATGTCCAGCACATCAATAAAATTAGATGAATTGAGATTTCGTGCAGCAACAGCCTTTCCTTCGTTGTTGTACTTTACAATATAATAGTTAGTAGCACCAAATATATCGAGGCTAACACCATTACCAAAGTCGATAGGGGATTCGTAATAACCACCTAAAAAACAACTGCCGTCGGGCATGGTAGTAAAGGACTGTGCCAGCCTTGCATTACTGCTTTCCGAGGCTTCATTGTGCCAAATGAGCGTACCGTTATTATCAAGCTGGAACACAAATTGTCCATCAGCGGGCAAATTTTCGAGGGCTGTATTATCATACGTAAAAAGTACGCCTTGGTATTGGCCAGCCAAATAAACATTGCCGATGGCATCGCATCCGATACCTGCCAGCGTTAGGGATGTATTATTTTCAGGTAATAGGGACTTGACCCATTGAGCCTCGCCTTGGCCGTTAAATTTAACGACAAATAGTTCTTCGCAAGTACCAGGACACGATTTTGAAAAACCAACTCCGTTTCCAAAATCAATTTCCTCAAAGGCCATATTGCCATAAAGGAAAATATTGCCTGTTTTGTCCACCGCAATTCGACCATAAGGATCTGATGGAAATCCGCCAGATACTGAAATTGTGCCGCCAATGGATTTTGACCAAAGCAAATCGCCATCTTTATTGTATTTGACTAAAGCCAATGAAATAGATCCATTCACTGTAGCGAGTAATGTACTATCGTCGAAAAGTATATCTTCTTCGGTTAGCCCTAAAAAGTAAGAATTGCCCGTTGCATCTACAAAGAAGTCCATAGGCTCAATATAAAAATCGGTAGGATCGCTGGGCGAAATCATAGTGCGCAACCATTGTACATCACTAAGTTGTGCTTGTACAATAGCGCAGTTAAACATGATCGTAAGACATAAAAAAGTGGATGATTTTAACATAATGTATTTTGTAAAAAGTGAAAAAAACTGTTTAATATTAAGAAAGGAATAAGTACGATTATTCCCTGTTGATGACCAATTTATTCCTCGCCATGATTGTTCCATCATGGACGGTTACGGAATAAAAACCATTGGGCAAATTCAAATCAAGCATCATTTTTTCCGCATTAATGGACGCTCCAAAAACAGATTTGCCATTTGTATCCAGCACTGAAAGCCAGCCATTATCAGGTTTTTGCGCTAACTGAAGCGTGAATGAACCAGTATTAGGATTAGGCATTATACTTGCCGATACTTCTTGCTGGTGGGGGTGCTTAGTACCCACAGTACCCGTATTGAGTTTGGCGAGAAACATTCCAGCGTTGTTTAAGGTAAAAGTATCTATAAAACCGCCAGAGAAATAAGTACCTAATATATACACAAATCCATTTCCGTCTAAGCCAATCATACGCCCGTAATTAAAGTTTTCGATATTTTCAAAACCACCTTCGCCAAAATGCACTGCTTTTATTGGCAAGGTATTTCCTCCCGCTACCACAGCAATATCTGTTCTTGTTGGAAAAGGAAGTGTTGTCGCACCCACAGTAAGTTCCTCCCCAAATACCCCGGCAGCAAAAAAATCACCATTAGGCTTAACCGCAATGGTGAATAGCGGAAAAGTTGAACCCTCTGCATAACTCACTTCTAGCGCAACATTGGTATTCAGGCTGTCCACACTTAAAATCGTTCCTAAATATGACTTAGTGGTGGTGGCTATGGTTTGGCCATCCACGTTCAAATTGCCCTTTACATCGCATATAATATGAGCGTGTTCTTGCGCATCAATATCCAGATCAAGTATATCTACGTCATTACCGCTCAAACTTTTGGTCCAAAGTGGGGTTCCTGCTGTATTGTATTTGACAATATAGGCGTTGGTACTTGAAAAAGGAATAGCCGTAACAATATTATCAAAAGACAAAGGCACATCTTCAAAATTACCACTTAAATAGGCATTACCATTGGCAGAAACACGCAAAATAGTACAAGTTGCCAGACCGCTATTTCCTTCTAATGATCTAAACCAAATCAAATTACCGTCGGATCCAAGTTTTGCCAAGAATTGTTGGTCTGGAATTAAATTAGTAATGGTAGTAGAACTTATGGGGCTATCCTCAAATGTAATTGCAGTGCCGCCATTTAAGCCTGCCACATAAATATTTCCTTGTGCATCGCAATCTATACCTGCTATTTGATGTTTATTATTATTCGGTACTTGTATTGCTTTGGCAAATTGTGCTTCGCCATTATTATTGTATTTGGCGATAAAAATTTCATAACAATCGCCTAAACATGTCCTTGAAAGGGTAATATTATTACCAAAACTAAGCAGATCTACGCTGAGCCGACCTGCCACAACAACATTTCCTTCATTGTCGATACCCATTCTTGCATTTTTGTCAAATACATTATCGGCATTTGCAATGATGCTACTTTTCCACAGCAAATTGCCTGCATTATCATAACGAAGTATCATTAAGTGATCGTTAGCAGACGACGTGCTAGCATGCACGAGCGGTGCTCCATTATCAAAAACTACTGTGGAGGTAAAGTCTCCAAGGATGGTACAATTACCACCATTATCAACAGCGAGACTTAATGGATAAACATCACCAAATTGGGTATTTGCAGGGGTTTTCATCGTGTGTAGCCACTGAACACTAGACAATTGAGCAGAAGATGGCGTACTAAAAATTAAAAAAAGGCAGATTAGTGTAAGGAATTGCCGCATAGTGAAATAGTTTAAAATGAACGAAGTTGGAACACTATGGCATTGGATAAAATACCCCTTGTGGCCATGTGTTTCAATGTAGGGTACAAAATTAGGATAAAAACTGGGAACCTTCTGTTTTTTATTAGAGATTTTAAAAATTAGCCTACCTTTGTATCATATTATTTTACCATCCTATTAAAACCTAAAAACGGTAAGCAAAACTTTAACAATATTAAAAAATATGCACCTAAATATTTACATTTTATCATTAGGCTTACTCATCGCATCCTGCGGCCAAACAAGCCCAAAAGCGGATAATAATTCACCCGAAACCATCAATAGTACAGCACAAGATAATAACAAAACAACTCAATCGACCGCGAAACAAGCCCAACTTGATAGTATTGATAAGGCCAACCACGAAAGTGTAATGGCATCGGGAGCGCAGGTAACAAAGGCTTACGTGGATCTAAAAGATGCAAATCGCCTTATCCATTTAACGGCTAATATGCGACAAGATCATCGGATTTTTGGGTATGAAAAACCAGATACGAAATCGGAACGGCTCTTATTGCTATCTGTATTTACAAGCGATGTGGAAAACAATCCATTTGAATGCAAACTAGGCGCATTTTACGATACAAACGGTTTGGAAGAAGGCGCAGCCTTAAAATATATTTCAACTACTGGCGATTTTGTTCAGGCAGCATACGTGGACAAGTCAAAACAGTCAACGACTGTTTATTTTGAAAAAAAATGGATCGTGGTGGAGTAAGGAAGGAGAGCCCTAACCCACAAAAAAGCCCCATACGACTCAACAAAGAACGTATGGGGCTTTCTTATTCAACCTTAAAAAAACTATTGCTTTATCACTGTTACTTTTTGGCTCAACATCGTGTTTGAATTGGCCAATTGTACCGTGTAAATACTTGTTGCAAAGCGATTAGGTGCCAAGTTTACCTGTGTTTGGAGAGCATTTGCCTGCCATTGTTGGCTGTAAATTAATTTACCCGTATTGTCAAAAATAGAGAGCGTACTTTCTTGGTCTAATGCTTTATCAAGGGTGATATTGAGCACTTCAACAGCCGGATTTGGAGCCAAACTCATCGATGGCGCAACCGTTAAACCCATTTCAGTACCAAGATCATTGCGGTCGTTAGCAGCACAGGTAACGCAAGGCCCTACGCGGTAGCCCATCGCAAAACGAGCGGCGAGTAGTTCCTTATTGATCACCATACTTTGGCCGTTATTGCACACCATAATTTTGTTGTTGGAAGGTTTCCATGCACCGCTATAGGCTGCAAAATCCAGCAATTGACTACAATCTGCAATGCCATCGCGGTTATTATCAATGGCGTCATTGTTGTTGGGGCATACATCGCATACATCCACTACTTTATCGCAATCGGTATCTGTATCTTCCTCTAATTGGGCAACAGTTATCTTAAATTTGCCCGAATTATCGGTATAAATGCCATCTGTCACTCCAAGACGGATCGTAGTGGCGGATTTTGGTGCCGGGCGCATACGGTTCAAGTCGATCACAAAAGCGTAGTCGTGGTCTTTGTTGTACCGAGGTACATAACCCAATTCTGTTTCTTTGCCAGCATCTGTATCATATACGATTTGATTGGAGACATTGCTGTTTTTGTTGAGGTGCAACGTGGATTGTGTAGTGGCACCCAATTGATAAAAGAGGGAATCTTGCCGAAAAAAGCCTTTGTAGATATAGAAGGCATCGTTGTAATTTTCGGCGGGCGACTGACCTACTCCAGATACCGTGAGCAACACCAAACCTGTATATCGCTTGGAGGTAA
>JAAFHO010000799.1 GCA_013297575.1 Chitinophagales bacterium | reverse complement strand
TCTAAATGCCATTTTTCGAGGTAATTGGCCTCGTTTTAAGCGTAGGGACGGTGTTGGGAACCAATGGTATCAATGTGGCGCATGAGTTGGGACATCGAATGGATAAAGGCCACCAATTATTATCCAAAATATTGCTTTTGCCCGAATTGTATATGCACTTTTTTATAGAGCATAACAAAGGCCACCACAAACACGTAGCCACCGATGCAGATCCAGCAACTTCGAGATTGGGCCAAAATGTCTATCATTTTTGGTGGCAATCGGTGACAGGCAGTTGGGTAAGTGCTTGGAAAATAGAAAAAGATCGGTTGCAAAAAGCAGGACTTTCTATTTGGTCTTTATCCAATGAAATGTTGGTGTATCAAGTGCTACAATTAGGATGGGTTGCGGCTATTGGCTTGTATTTTGGTACAAAACCATTAATTTTTGCTTTGGCATGTGCTTTAGTTGGGGTATTATTATTAGAAACTGTCAATTATATTGAGCATTATGGACTGCGTCGCCGGTTATTGCCCTCTGGTAGGCCAGAGCCTGTTTTGCCCATACATTCTTGGAATAGCAACCACGAATTGGGTCGTATCTTCTTGTATGAACTCACCCGACACAGCGACCACCACTACAAAGCCACCCGTAAATACCAAGTACTCCGCCACATGGACGAAAGTCCACAATTGCCATTGGGTTATCCGGGTAGTATGCTCACCTCGCTTGTGCCGCCGCTCTGGTTTGGCTTGATGAACAAAAGAGTAGAAGAAGCCCGTTCAAAATTAGTAATTCAATAAATGTTATCCAGTTATGACAAGTAATGCCGCCACACCAGCAGCCTACATACAAGAAATCGAAGATGATAATCGTCGTGCTGCTTTTGAACAATTACGCGAAACGGTCTTAGGCAATTTGCCCGATGGCTTTGAGGAAGCGATGTCTTACGGTATGATTGGTTATGTCGTACCGCATCGGTTGTACCCGGCAGGTTACCATTGTGATCCAAAATTGCCGTTGCCCTTTGTTACAATTGCTGCGCAAAAGAATTTTATTGCGCTCTACCACATGGGTATTTATGCTATTCCTGAATTATTAGAGTGGTTTGTATCTGAATACCCAAAGCACTGCAAAGCAAAACTAGATATGGGCAAAAGTTGTATTCGTTTTAAAAAAATTGGTGATATTCCACTAGAATTGATTGGCTTATTGATGCAAAAAATCACGATGGACACATGGATAGCTGTCTATGAAACAAATTATAAACGATAAAAACTTTTATTACCGCCAAGCTAGAAATTGTTAATACCTTTACACCCGCGCAACCAAACAGCATTTTTGCTGTTTACTTGCTAAGTTTATGCCAATACTATTGTCAAATACTAAAGTACAAATCGTTTTTTCCATCTTTTTCATATTATGCCAGTAAACGAACAACACGATGTCATAATTTACAGGGTACGAGACCAAGGTCTTGAGGTGTATTTGGTTAATCCTTCTAGCGAACATGCTGGTTTGGACAATTCCGCCGTGCCTTCTGTTGGATTATCGGATCAATTAATGGCGGCAACAGGCGGTATTGAACTAGAATCCTATACTTGTAAGGATGGATGCGAACGCAAAGCCATTGCAATTGAAGCCGATTGGCACGAAATTCCTTCTTTACGCGCACTTATGTACGAAGATTATCGCGTGGCAAAGGAAAAGGCAAAACAACATTTGAAAAATTTAGTACCCGACCTTGATAAAGGTGCATATATCGGTGTAAAAGATGCCTTTAAACGTGTGTTGCCCGAGCAATACGCTTTTTTAAAGGAATTGAAGGATATTGTTTTAGATAAAAATCAAACAAAATACGTCTAGTTTCGGCTACGCTCAACTGGGCACTTCGGCTTCGCTCAGTGACCAGTTGAGCGTAGCCGAAATCGGTAGTTGAGCGTAGCCGAAACTCATTTAGTACTTATTAACGCCCTGAACGCACTCAACTGTGCATTCAGGGCGTTACTTTTGCATTTCTTTTTTGTCTATGAATGTCGTTATGATAAAGAAAGAAAATGGAACATCAGCAAGCTTAATGGAAATATTGTACTGCTCAACCCTTGTTCATCCATCATCACTAAAATAATACAATACTCGACTATGTATAAATTTCAGTCCACACTCCTCCTGCTCGCATTTTTTTGCATGGCAGGCATTACACTCAGCGCACAACCCGCTAACCCTAAGCAGGTGCGCCTAATTTGCAATATCACAGATCCGCCAGCACCTACTGATAGTTTACATCTTTACCAGTATGTTGGCTTTGGAGCCAAAGTAATTGGATCTGCTGGTCGCGCTCAAGATGGTACTTATACGTTTTTGGTAGCCAAAAGTGCCCCAAAAACGTATGGAATTGGGTTCACCGACAATAATTTGGCGCGTGTAGTTTTGGGTGAAGAACCCGAAGTAAAACTCTGGGCCAATGCACAATTTATTGAACGCGCACGCGCAATGGGATCTATTCATAACGCAGAGTTAGAGCGTATCACGAAAGTTACTTCCGCTTATCAAAACGGTAACTGGAACGATCCAATGGGCGTAAAAAAACGTAAAGACTATATTGACTCTTTAAAAAATGCCAAATCCTTCCTTTGGCGCTCGGCTAATGTCCTAATGCCTCCTTATTTTCAAGGTAAAGATGTGGGCCGCGAAGCAGAATATTATGGCTTAAATTGGTTCAATCAAGTTGATTTTGCCAATTTGAAGCAGAATATTATGGCTTAAATTGGTTCAATCAAGTTGATTTTGCCAATGACCGCGCATATGATAATCTCCC
>JAAFHO010000798.1 GCA_013297575.1 Chitinophagales bacterium | reverse complement strand
GCTTAATTTGATTGGTTTTGACCAAGTTTCTCCGCCATTGGTACTTTTTGCAAACAAAATACGGCTATGGTCATTGGCGGTGTCTTTGCTATCGTATTTATCAAATTCAGTCCAAGTACAATAGATATCATTGGTTTTGGGATCTACACAAAGCCAGTGTTTGTCTTGGTCTTTGGGATGGTTTTCACCGCAATAAGAACCCGATGAATAGGATTTGCCGCCGTCAGTACTTTTTTGCACCACAATACGATCGAGGAGTTTTTCACCCGCCCATTGCTTACCTTCAGGGTCGCTGAGGTGTGCATAATAGAAATTACCTTTAGGATCAGCCACCAGTACCGGATCGCCAAAAACGCCGTATTTTGAGGTTAATTTGTTCGATTCCCACGTTTTCCCACCGTCGTTGCTCCAATAATAGGAATCGAGTACAGCACCCGCTGCAACATTTTGGGTATTGGTGGGATTGATACAGATCGTAGGTTCGCAAGGCCCTAATGCGCCACCTTTTTTGCCTTGGGCGATCAGTATATTCTCAAAATTTTGGTATGTGGTTTTTCCAGATTCTGCGATCGTTGATTTTGTAGTAGAACAGGCGGCAATAATGGCCAAAAAAGGGATCAAAAATAGTATTTTTTTCATCTTTCTGAAATTATATGGGTAAACAATGCGCAAAAATGCTGCAATGATAGAACTTTGCGCGCTGATTTCGACTAAAAGAGACCAGCAACGTAAATTTGACAACGATTATCTTAAAAAAAGGCAAAGAGGAGCCGGTGCGCCGCCGCCATCCGTGGGTATTTTCAGGTGCTATTGCACGTATAGAAGGAAAACCCGATGATGGCGATATTGTGGCTGTACACGATGCTTGGAATAACTTACTTGGCGTGGGGCATTACCATGATGGTAGTATTGCCGTTCGATTGATTAGTTTTGAAGCCGTAGATCCCAATGCCTTGGATTTCTGGACGGATAAACTAGAAAATGCGCTAAAAGTGCGCGAATGGTGCCATTTACCACAAAAAAACACGACCGATGCCTTTCGACTTGTACACGGCGAGGGCGATGGTTTATCGGGTTTAATCATAGATATTTATGGTACAACAGCGGTGGTACAATGCCATAGTATTGGTATGCACCGCCAGCGCGCATTGATTGCACAAGCCATAAAAGCGGTGTTTCAGGAACAAATTCAATGCGTATATGACAAAAGTGTAGAATCGTTACCACCCAAATACGCAGCAGAACACCAAAATGGTACATTATTGGGCAACCCCGATGCAGCAACGGCGGTAGTGATAGAAAATCAAATCCAATTTAAAGTGGATTGGGTAACGGGCCAAAAAACGGGTTTCTTTTTGGATCAACGCGATAATAGACAATTGCTGGCATCTTTTGTAAAAGACAAAACCGTTCTCAATACCTTTTGCTACACGGGTGGTTTTTCCTGTTATGCGGTAAAAGCAGGCGCAAAATTAGTACATTCGGTAGATGTTTCTGCTAAAGCGATGGAACTTACCGTGGAGAATATTGCGCTCAATGCGCCATTTTCGGGTACACATGAGGCTATAACGGCTGATGTGATGCACTATTTGCGCGAAATAGACCAGTTTTTTGACGTGGTGATCGTGGATCCGCCCGCTTTTGCTAAGTCGATGGAAAAACGCCATAACGCCGTTCAGGGTTATAAACGCCTCAATGCAATGGCTTTGGAAAAAGTAGCACCCAATGGTATCATGTTTACGTTTTCGTGCTCGCAAGTCATTGACCGTGAACTGTTTTATAATACAATTGCGGCGGCAGCCATTGAGGCAAAAAGGGAAATAAGGGTATTACGGCACTTGACCCAAGGATCCGATCATCCGGTGAGTATGTTTCATCCGGAGGGGGCGTATTTGAAGGGACTTGTCTTACATGTCGTATAAAACCTTGAATTTCATCCAAGGCTAATCATCTGTTGATTCAAGAAGTGTTGATTATTTAGCCTGACGTACTCAATACATTGTAAAATAAGTTTATTTATGGTTTGAGGCTTCTATTTTTAGGATATTTGTAGCCATTGACCGACCCAGAATGGGTCAAATGTTTATAGCAAAATCGCAGTTTCAATACGCGTGCGACCCTGTAGGGGTCGAATGTCATACAGCCACATTGCTCTATAAACATTTGACCCATTCTGGGTCGGTTACATGCTCAGAACATAAAAGAATTTATTTTACGCTGTACTTAACTAATTTTTTTCAAAGAATTTTTTTGTTTTTTCATCCCATACCCATATTTCAGGGCGACAATAACCACACGCACTATCGTAATAACCTTCATCATCAGGAGGATTAACGATGATCATTCGACTATTTGGGTAAAAGTCAAAACCCAATGGTGTCGTTAATCCATCATACACTTTGCCATCTTTTAGGTCGATGACCGCTGAATTTTGACAAGGGAAACCACACCTCCAATTAACAATGCAATAATGCCCTGCAAAATTCATTGAATCTTTTTTATAGCCCTTTGTAATAACTGTTTTGTACTCCCTTGCAAGCACATTACTGCGGTAGTTGATGGCTGCCTTTGGGCCAGTAAAAAGTGAGGTGACTTTAAAATCATTAAAGGAGTATTTAGATTCAAATTTAATTAATCCAGTATCCATTGTACTGCCTCCTGCAACCTGTAATGTGCTGTCTGCGTTGTTTGGGATCGTATCCGAATTAGCCTTGGATGTAGCGGTATGGCTACTTGAGTTTGAGCAAAATGCTAGAAAAAGGGAGAGATTTAAGAAAAAAATTATAATTTTTGTCATTTT
>JAAFHO010000795.1 GCA_013297575.1 Chitinophagales bacterium | reverse complement strand
CTTGTCCAAATTGCCCAAACTGGTGTGCGTGTTACCTAAGTATTGATAAGAAATGGCCAATCCGTTTTTAAAGTCCACATTGTTCGGGTTGGTGGCGTACAGTTCTTTTTTTAAACGATTATATTCTTCGTAAAACCCCAAAGCCTTGTCCAAATTACCCAAACTGGTGTGCGTTATTCCTAAGTATTGATAAGAAATGGCCAATCCGTTTTTAAACGCCACATTATTCGGGTTGGCGGCATAGAGTGCTGAAGCTAAACGATTATATTCTTCGTAAAATCCCAAAGCGTTGTCTAAATTGCCCAAACTGGTGTGCGTTATTCCGAGGAAACAGTAAGAAATGGCCAATCCGTTTTTAAAGTCCACAATGTTCGGGTTGGCGGCATACAGTGCTGCTGCTAAACGATTATATTCTTCGTAAAACCCCAAAGCCTTGTCCAAATTGCCCAAAATGGTGTGGGTACTACCAAGTTTTTCGTAAGAAATCGCTAATGCGTTTTTATTATCTTCATCATCGGGCTGTAAAACACAAAGTTCTTGGGAAACCACTCTATATTTTTCATAAAAAGCAATGGCACTGTCCAAATTACCGATTGTTGTATAATAAGTACCGATGCGTTGACACAATAAAGCCGCGTTATAGTTGGGTGCATCAAACGCCGCCACCACCGTTTCCGCATAGCGCGAAAAAATAGCCGAGAAGGTGTAATTGTCTTTGTGGATATTATCGTATTTCAGCTCATCAATCAAGGTATCAATCAAGGTTTTGCCATCATCAAGCAGGGTTGTTTTGTTTTTCAACTTGGTGATGTGTTGAATGACGGGACTTATTTTAAAATCGCCCGTTGTTTCAAAGTAATCAATCCAGCCTTTTTGTTGCAAAGCCCGCAGTGTGTTCTTGAAGGTTGGGCTATCTGTTGGTTTCAATAAATCTTTTAACCGATTGAAAGGAATATTTTCGGCGGGCAATAGGGCAAAATTGCTCAACATCTGTTTTTCATTATCGGGCAAAGCAGATAAATCGTACATGGCCGCAATAATATTTTCGGGTGTTTCTTTCCTCAATGCATCGCTTTGATAGACCACATCCACGATTTCATTTTGTAAGGCAAACAAGCCTTTGTCTTGCAAATCGGATACAAGGGTTTCTAAACGATAGGTTGTATCAAAATCATTGAACATGGCTAGGTTTTTAGCCAATAGTTCAATCACCAAGGTGTTAGAGCCAACGGCGGTCAAGAGTTTATCTAAAAGGATGTCTTCTGTATCGGTATGTTTTGGATAATGTTTTTTAAAAATACGCACGGCATCAGGGTGACTCAACGGCAAAACCCGATGTACCCGTGCATCCGCTACCTTCGTAACCCGCGAGGTGAGCAAGACCTGACAATTGGACAATCGGCGCAAGGTAACAAAATGTTTTTCCAAATCCTTTGCGTCATTCGCATTGTCAAAGACCAGCAAACAGGGAGCATCTAAATTGTTGATCGCCTCCGTTATTCGGATAATCTGGTCGGCTTCGTTGTCATTGGGGCTAAACTGCACACCCAAACTACCCGACAAACTGATCAACGCATTGCCAATGCCCCTGTCCGCAAATACCCATGCGAGGTGGGTGTAACGGGCTTCGTGCCGAAACCAATATTGGGCAGCCAACGTGGTTTTTCCCATGCCGCCTTCGCCATTAACGAGGACTAATAAGTGGTTGTTTTTTTGGTAATCGGTTTCAATAGCGGCTAAATCGGGGTCTCTGCCGATGAAAAAGTTGGTATAGAAGGGTTTTTGGGTTAGGAAGCGGGGGATTTTGCGGTTGCCGTATTGAATAATGTCGCCAATGTGTACCTTTTCAGCCTGAATAGTGCTGTTTTTGACACTGTTTTTTTCAACTTTCACCACAAACCGTTCCACCTCCGCTTTTATATCGAGCGTTTTAACTTCTTGTTCTTCTATCTCGCGCAACAGTTCTAATACCCCATATCGGATTTGATTTTGGGCAATATTAGCGGACGAAAAATCCACCAGTCCTAAACGAATCTGCTGCATCACGTTGTTGTACCGCGCCGATTGTTGCACCGCTTCATCGAGTAGTGGACTGTCTTTCAATAAAGCCGATACCTGTTGGATGGCTGTTTGGACATCGTCTTTGGCGAGCAAGTCGCGGATATGTGCGATGAATGTTTGGGTGTTGGACATAGTTTGTTTTTACTATGGGTGTAGAGACGGGCAAATATAGGCAATAAATAAATAAGTGAGGAAATATATTGCTGGAAAAATGACTTTCACAATGTGGAAGGGGCTGGCCGTCACATCGGCCAACCCCTTCTATGTTGGAATAACCACCGTTGCTAGGTATAAGGTTTATTAATTTATCGGTATTTTCGCCTTTGGGGCAAAGTAATGGCTAATTCCGTCAAAATGGACACCTAAAAGCGGCGCAAAGTACCCCAAAAAGCCCCTTATTCATCCTTCCTAATCGTTCTCGTCCGCACAACACTCACCCTTTTGTTATAAAATAAGTTACCCGACCTAAGTACAGCCAAATACATGCCTTCGGGCAACCAAGCCGTATTGATCGCAGCATTTGTACTGGGTACTGGCAAACTGATCGATGCAACTGCAACACCATTGCTATTATATAAAGTAATGGTGCCATCAGTGGTGGTTGGGACAGGCCAACTAAATTTTACCTGAAAAGAAGCAGGATTAGGACGTGCCGAGAGCGCATTATCACCGGGAGGCAAAGGAGAACCTGGAAGGAAATAGGTCACGTGCATGTCCGTTGTATTGGTGCGTATTGGTTCAT
>JAAFHO010000796.1 GCA_013297575.1 Chitinophagales bacterium | reverse complement strand
AGTCGTGTGCATGGGGTTTGGAAACAGCAAAAAAGGAATGGCATCTAAGTCCACTGTTGACGATACCGCATCTTACCTAGTGTGTGAATGATGAAATACTTATCAATAATTGTGTAAAACTCCAGCTGCCGATAGCCCTCACCTTTGTGTCGTCGTAACAACTCAGTTACACTTAACAATATTTATGATGAAAAATAATCAAGAATTACAGACAGACGTTCAAAACGCCATCAAATGGGAACCATTATTGAATGCCGCAGAAATTGGGGTAACCGCTCAAGACGGTGTTGTATCGCTTTCTGGTGTGGTGGATAGCTATGCTAAAAAAATGGAGGCAGAAAATGCAGCCAAAAGAGTGATTGGGGTGAAAGCCTTGGTCGAAAAAATTGAAGTAAAATTCCCAAGTTCATGGTTAAAAACCAATGATGAAATTGCGAAAGAAATTTTAACCGCTTTGAACGCCAACTGGTCAGTTCCAAAAGATAAAGTAACTGTAAAGGTAGAAGATGGTTGGGTCACACTAGAAGGCGAACTTCCTTGGAACTACCAAAGAGAAGCGGCAAAAAATGCGGTAAATTATCTTATAGGCGTAAAAGGTGTAACCAACAACATCAAAGTTAAATCAGAATCACATGATTTGATTGAACAGAAAGATGTGGAAGAGGCCATCGGCAGAAGCTGGTCAGTTGATGATAGTGATATTGAGGTATCTGTATCAGGAACAACAGTCACTTTAAAAGGAATGGTAACTTCATGGTACCAAAAAGAAGAAGCAGGTCGTATTGCTTGGAATACTCCTGGCATTTGGCATGTTAAAAATGAATTGGTTGTTGACTATTATTATGCGCTAGTAGATTAACAAATATAAGCCGATGAGGGATTATTGCCTTCATCGGCTTATTGAATTATAAATATTGTTCCTTTTTCTACACGCATTCCTAATCGAAACTAATACTTTATTAACCGTCAATATAATGAAAAAATACAAATTATTTGCCGCAACAAATGTAGGTGACATAACATTGAAAAATCGCATCGTTATGGCTCCCTTAACACGATGCCGGGCCATTGATAATGTTCCAAATGACTTAATGGCAACTTATTACCAACAACGTGCTACCGCTGGCCTCATCATTACCGAAGGCACTTCGCCCTCCCCAAATGGTTTGGGTTATGCCCGTATTCCAGGTATTTTTAGTGAAGAACAAATATTCGGTTGGAAAAAAACCACAACAGCAGTGCATAAAAGCGGTGGAAAAATAATTGTCCAATTGATGCACACAGGAAGAATAAGCCACCTCCTGAATATGGCACACGGTACGCAAATAGTTGCCCCTTCAGCGATAAAAGCCGCAGGGCAAATGTGGACAGATGCCAAAGGATTGCAAGATTACCCAACACCCAAAGCAATGACCGCCGAAGATATTGTGTTGACTAAAGCCGAATACGTAACAGCCGCAAAAAATGCAATAAGAGCAGGGTTTGATGGCGTAGAACTACACGGGGCAAATGGTTATTTGCTGGAAGAATTTTTATCGCCTGCTACCAATGTCCGTACAGACGAGTACGATGGTTCTATTGAAAATCGTTGTCGATTTGTGATAGAAGTGGCCACCGAAGTCGCGGCTGCTATTGGCAAAGGGAAAACAGGCATTCGGTTGTCGCCTTATGGCGTAGCGGGCGACATGCCCAATTATCCTGAAATTGATGCAACTTATGATTACCTCTCTAAAGCACTTAATAAATTGGGGATTGCTTATATACATCTTGTTGACCATTCTTCAATGGGGGCTCCCACAGTACCAATTGAAATAAAACGGCTCATCCGTAATAACTTTAAAAACACCTTGATTATTTGTGGTGGTTACGACAAAGACAGCGCTGAGGCGGATCTTGAAAGTGGACTGTGCGACCTTGTTGGATTCGGTCGGCCATTTATTAATAATCCTGATTTGGTAGAGCGATTAGAATACAACCATGAATTATCGCAAAACCTCAAAATGGAGTTATTCTACACGTCGGATGAACATGGCTACACGGATTATCCTAGTTATAAGGCGCCATTGGTACTTCAAATCAGTTAAAGACTGTAATGAGTAGTATGTGAATAATGTAACTTATGCCAATAATTGTGTAATGGTTTAGGTGACAATAGCACGCACCTTTGTGCTGTTCTTAGCATACTGTTAAGAAAGGGTACACATTTGTTTTTGGTTAAACATTTTGAAATTTGGATTGAAGTACAGATCCCCAAGTGTGGCAAGACCGGCCTTAGAAAAATGCCGTTTTTGCTCGAGTGGAGGCGGATGAAGCCAAAAAGTGTTTGAGCCAAACGGAATTTACGGGACGCAGTCCCTGCTCAATTTAGCGGCGAGTTTTTTTTGGCGCCGCCGGAACGAGGAAGCAAAAGCGCAGCATTTTTCGTCAGCCGAAGCCTTTTTTGCCTACTTTTTTTGGCGAAAAAAAGTAGGAAGTAAGCATTGTTGCACTAAATTTTAACTTTTCGATATTAGCAAGTGGGCTACACTTTATATAT
Organism: Chitinophagales bacterium; assembly: GCA_013297575.1. Taxonomy (GTDB): domain Bacteria; phylum Bacteroidota; class Bacteroidia; order Chitinophagales; family Saprospiraceae; genus M3007. Next base: position 267 of record JAAFHO010000796.1, on the reverse strand, counting down.
AGAGAAAAAGTGTACAATTTTCAAAATACTGCTACAAAATGCTTCATTGACCAATCTAAACAGAGACCTAAACAAGCAAAATTTTTTGACATAAAGCACATTATACTACCATCACAACTGCAAATAAAATACAAATTTAATATATGAAAAAATATACTCCAATTTACCTCTACGGTGCCGTCACCGTTTTGGAAGGTATTTTTCTATTGTTTTCAAGGGATAGTTCGTTCCATTTAATTAAAATGACGACTGGCGTTACCTTAACAA
>JAAFHO010000797.1 GCA_013297575.1 Chitinophagales bacterium | reverse complement strand
TACTCTTAGATGACAACAACCAAGTAAGTGAGGGCAGTCGAGCGATTTGTTTTGCCAAACGCAGTTTAGAGATTTTTGACAAGTTGGGCGTTGCCAAACCCATGATTGAAAAAGGCGTACAGTGGAACGTCGGACGCATTTTTTTTAAAGAAGATGAAATTGACCGCTTCGACCTTTCGCCTGAAAAAGTGTCAAAATACCCAGCGTTTATCAATTTGCAGCAATATTATGTTGAGCAATATTTGATAGATGCGGTTTTGAATGAGAAGAACGCTGATGTTAGATGGTTGAATAAGGTCGTAAATGTAGAGACGTTAGAATCTAACGTCTCTACGCTCCATATTGAAACACCCGAAGGTAATTATTCCTTAAAAACCAAATATTTAATCGCTTGTGATGGCAGTAAAAGTACCATCCGCAATTTGTTGGGTTTAGAGATGCACGGCGAGCGTTTTGAGGAGCGGTTTTTAATCGCGGATTTCAAAATGGAAGCTGATTTTCCGCCTGAGCGTTGGTTTTGGTTTGACCCGCCTTTTGCACCAGGGCAATGTATCTTACTCCACAAACAACCCGATAATTTGTGGCGTTTGGATTTTAAATTGGGTAGAAATGTCGATGGTTCCATCGCAAAAGACCATGAATTTATCCGAGAAAAGATAAAAAGTGTTGTTGGTGAACGCCCTTTTGAACTAGATTGGACAAGTATTTACAGTTTTAGTAGTAAAAAACTGGACCGTTTCGTACATGGAAACGTGATCTTCACCGGAGATTCAGCACATGTGGTGAGTCCATTTGGGGCAAGAGGTGCGAATAGTGGTATCGAAGATGCTGACAATTTGAGTTGGAAATTGGTCAAAATACTGCAGGGGGGTAATCCACAATTGTTAGAAACGTATAATGCGGAAAGAACCGCCGCCGCCGCCCAAAATATTGCCTGCACAGGTCAATCAAACACATTTATTGCGCCGCAAGGAGAGGCGGCAACTGCGTTGAGGAATGATATTTTAGAAAAAGCAAAAACGGATACAGTTTTTAAAAAGCAAATAAATTGTGGGCGATTGAGCGTTCCAAATAGCTATGGTAAATACCCCAATAGTGAAAAAGGCACAGCTTATGATACTTGGAAAAACAAGGATTTGGAAGCGGGTAGAGCCGTAAGAGATTGCCATTGGGACGATAAAAAAACCTATTTAATTGAAAAACTAAAGTACCAGTTTACCTTGATGGTTTCAAAAAACATCCTCAGCATTGAAGATAAAGCAACCTTAAAGGCCCATAATATTGCTGTTTTAGAAATAAATCATCGAAAAAATACGGATTTAGTATGGATGTATGAGTTGGATCTTAATACCGCTTATTTCTTTACCCCTGACCAGTATGTTTTAGGTCGATGGAAAGATTTTATCCCTAAAAAAGCCGTTGATTTAATGCAAACCTATCTGTCGGGTGCGACTTATGAAATGGATACTTTGCACAAAACAGAACAGGAAATCATTGATGAACAAGTCGCTGAACAATTAATGCGTTTAGCGAATTAAATCAAATTCACCATGCCAATCTATCATAAATTAGGGGAAATTCCGCAAAAACGCCATGTTCAATTCCGCAAGGAAAATGGTGAATTGTACTACGAACAACTTTTTGGCACTATCGGCTTTGATGGTATGTCCTCACTGATGTATCAAGTGCATCGCCCAACAATGGTGAAAGAAATCCTTTCAGAAACCAATGTTGCGCCTAAAATTGCGATTGAAAAGGGGATGAAAGCCCGTTTGCTCAAAGGTTTTGAAGTGAACCCCCAAAACGATTTTTTGGAAAGCCGCACGCCCCTTTTGGTCAATGCGGATATTCACATCGGTTTGGCTGCGCCTAAAAAATCTTTGCGCGACTATTTTTATAAAAATGCGGATGCGGATGAAATGTTGTTTATTCACCGCGGCACCGGCACATTACGGACGCAATTGGGCAATATTCCGTTTGAATACGGCGATTATTTGATTATTCCACGCGGTATGATTTATCAAATTGATTTTGATACCGAGGACAATCGCATTTTATTCGCAGAGAGTTTTCACCCCATTTACACGCCAAAACGCTACCGCAATTGGTTTGGCCAGCTTTTGGAACATTCGCCTTTTTGTGAACGGGATTTGAAACTCCCACAAGACCTTGAGACGCATGATGAAAAAGGCGATTTCATTGTAAAAATCAAAAAACAAGGGGTTTTATACGAAATGCTCTACCCGACGCACCCCTTCGATGTGGTCGGTTGGGACGGGTATAACTTCCCGTATGGTTTTTCAATTCACAATTTTGAACCCATCACGGGGCGCGTGCATCAACCACCGCCTGTGCATCAAACCTTTGAAACCAAAGCGTTTGTCATCTGTTCGTTTGTACCTCGTATGTACGATTACCACCCCCTCTGTATTCCCGCTCCTTACAACCACTCAAATATTGACAGCGACGAAATGTTGTACTACGTGGATGGTGACTTTATGAGCCGTAACAATATTGAAAAAGGGCACATCACCTTGCACCCCGCAGGTATTCCACACGGGCCTGCTCCGGGGGCTTATGAGCGCAGCATCGGGCACACAAAAACGGAAGAATTGGCGGTGATGATTGATACCTTTAAACCCTTGATGATTACCGAAGCCGCCTTGAAAATCGACGATGGGAAGTATTATCAATCGTGGTTGGAATAAATATTGGATATTACCACTCGTAGAGACGTTGCCCTGCAAGGTCTCTACGAAACACAAATCGTATGTCAAATTTCACGCTACACAACATACCATTC
>JAAFHO010000793.1 GCA_013297575.1 Chitinophagales bacterium | reverse complement strand
ATAAAATAACATCTAAAATAGCATGCGCATCGATTCCAAACTGCCCAATGTAGGCACCACCATTTTTACCATCATGTCGGCCTTGGCGCAGGAACACAATGCCGTAAACCTCTCGCAAGGCTTCCCGAATTTTGACCCCGATCCGCGCCTTCGCCGATTGGTATTTGAGCACATCGAACGAGGAGCCAACCAATACGCACCCATGCCCGGCCTGATGCTATTGCGCGAACGCATTGCCGCAAAAATTGAACATACTTACCCAGGTGCCAATGTCCACCCGGATACTGAAATAACGGTAACCGCAGGTGCTACTCAAGCCTTGTTTTGTGCCATTGCGGCCTTCGTGCGTCCGGGCGATGAAGTTATTTTGATCGAACCCTGTTACGATTCTTATCGGCCATCGGTGGAAACAGTGGGCGGTACAGCCGTCATTTATAGCCTTGCCGCGCCCGATTACAAAATAGATTGGGATGCAGTAGGTCGTTTGATTACACCACGTACACGAATGATTTGCACCAATACGCCCTGCAATCCAACGGGTACAATCCTTACCCGTGCCGATATGGACGCGCTGGCGGCTATCCTACGCGACACCGATATTATCCATATCAGCGATGAAGTATATGAGCATTTGATTTACGATGGCGCGCAACACGCCACAGTTTTGACCCATCCTGAACTACGCGAGCGGTCAATTGCGGTCTATTCTTTTGGCAAAACCTTTCACAATACGGGCTGGAAAACGGGTTATGTTGTAGCCCCGGCTGCATTGAATACGGAATTTAGAAAAATCCACCAGTTCAATGTATTTAGCGGTGTGCATCCATTGCAAGCGGCATTTGCCGAGTTTTTAGCAGACGCATCTACTTACACAGGGTTGGAACAGTTTTACCAACAAAAACGCGACTTTTTTCGCGAGGCCATGAACGGGTCGCGCCTGCGTCCGCTCTCATGCGCGGGTACGTATTTCCAACTGTACGATTATTCGGGTATCAGCGATGAACCGGATTTGGATTTTTGCAAACGCGTCACTAAGGATTATGGTGTAGCCGCTATTCCCGTCTCTGCGTTCTACTCCGACAAGCGCGACGACAAGGTAATTCGGTTGTGTTTTGCCAAAACAGAAGATGTTTTACTCGAGGCGGCACAACGATTGTGCAAATTATAGTAAAATTAATATTACACAAGCATATTTACAGGTAAAAAAGCGACAATCTTGTGAAACATTATTGCGCATTTAAAAGCAAAGTCATTACTTTTGCGCATTCTTTAATAAAAAAAACCCACATTAAAATGACACGAATTATTGTTTTTATGGCCATGGCATTGTGTCTTTGGCAGGAGGTGCAGGGGCAAAGCCCATGTTTGAGATTACCAGGTGATATAACAACCAATTGTACCTCCGAACCCTCACGCTCATTTCCATTGGGGCCAATGAACTTCACACATATAAACCAAACAGCTGGACTATCCACTCCCGAGGGTAGGTATAAGGCTTTTTGGATCATGGGGGATGGTAACTTTTTATTTACTCCAGACGGTGCTGTTAGTGACCGTGCTGCGGATATGGCCACTTTGAGTACTACTTATAGTTACCATAGACAAGACAAGTATGATATTACAGCCGTACTTGTTGAAAAAAAAAGTAATGGACAACCTCCAGAACCTAATACGCGTGCCGCACAAATGGACAATGTAAGTTCTAGGGCAGAGAATATTGCAGCTCCTGCTCCGCCTGCTGGTACTCCCTTCAACACAAGGATTAACGCCCCCGACAGAGCAGATGTACTCCCTAGCGCAAAAATTCGATTAGGAGGGGCAACAACGGCATTGGCAATTTCTACGATGTTGCCTAAAGATATAATTCCACCGTCCGTTGTTTTGGTATTTTTTAATAGCGTTCGCGCAACACGTAGCGGATTTGAAAAAGCAGATCTTTTTGTTACAGATGCAAATCTTAAAGTATCAAAACCTAATTACGCTGATGCTAGTTTCACAAAAAGTTCAACAGGCAGCCTACCGGCTAGTTTCGTTACGGCATCTAATGCACGTGGTTATATGGATGTCATTGCAATGCCTGTAAGTGTAAATTCAGATAAGCGCATTTCCAGTTTTACAGAATTTCGCTTTTTCCCTTTACTCAAAACAAAAACGACACAGCCATTTATTAATCAATTAACTCGTAATGATTCCATATTAAATACCCGAGCCCAAGGGCAGACTCAGTTTTTGACATTATTGCTGGAGAATGCTGTTACAGACAGCGCTAGTTTTATCAAAACGGTTTCTCAACAGCAACCCACCTTTACCATTACCCAAATTTCAGAAGCAGAACGTGCACGTATTTATCTTATTTTAAAGACCCAATTCAACGAACTTACTATTGGTATGGATACTAATTCGCTGCAATTAGCTAACGGTATGTTTGTACGGGGTGCCTACCATCAAATAGTAGATGTCGTAGCCTCTATTGATCCTACAGGACTGGAAGTATTAAGTGTTTGCCCAAAAGACAACAATAAGTATGAGGTAGCAATGAAAATAACGGTTTGTAATGAAGGTAATATACCCGAAGGAAATGTTGGTGTTAGAATTTTCAATACAAAAGGGATACAAATACTTGATCCCGTATTTAATAATTCAAACACGCTTGATAACTTTCTGTCCAATCCGTCAACTAACGCTACTGTCCCATCATGGTCATTCAATTATAAAGACTTACCAGGAGCTTACGATGGATCAGGTCAATATGCAAACAATAAAAACTGCTTTGACAGAACTTTTTCATATAAAACCGATTGGGCAG
>JAAFHO010000794.1 GCA_013297575.1 Chitinophagales bacterium | reverse complement strand
AAAAGAAGGACAAATACTCAGCGGAAAGGTTATATTGGACATGACCTCACTTACTGATTTGGATTTGACTGATGCTGGCAAAAAGGAACGTTTAGAGGCACATTTGAAAGCACCAGATTTTTTTGGCGTAAATCAATATCCAACCGCAGAGTTCACTATCGAGGAAGTGTTACCCAGCAAAATGCCCGAATTTAACGCTGTTGTAGTAGGTACCCTTAAAATGAAAGACAAAACAGGGAGTGTTAATATTCCAGTAAAAATGACCATTGAAAACAATGAAATCAACGTACAATCGGCTGCTTTTATCCTCAACAGAACCCAATGGGGGGTTAATTTTGGCTCTAGTTTGGTAGAGAAAATAAAGGATAGGATGATTGACGATAATGTTACTTTGAATATTAGCCTAAAAGCGAAAGCGCAGTAATTTAAAAGATAGATATTGGTTTTATTGCCACGGTGAAATTGGCTAAACAATAATTTGCCTATCTTTGCGGGGTACAACGTACTCAAAATGAAGATAGTAAAAATTATTTCAATGATATGCGTACTCGCCTTTGGGGCTTCTTTTTATTGGGAAGCCCCAAAGCATGTATGTAATAACCCAGCATGGGGCTTTTTTGGACATAAACGCATCAATAGGATGGCGACGCTTACTTTGCCGCCCCAAATGATGGTCTTTTTCAAGCCCAATATCGACTATCTTACCGATCATGCTGCCGATCCCGATATGCGCCGATATGCCGTCAGTTGGGAAGCCCCACGCCATTATATTGACCTAGACGAATACCAAGCCTCCGGTAAAGAAACCGAAGTGCTTTGGATTGACGCTTTGATGGGTAATTGTACCATTAAAGGTGTAGTTGTGCCGGGCGATACGGTGCAAATTTATAATAAATCCATGCTTGATAGTGTATCTGACCAAGAAAAGAAGTATTGGCGGACTTATTTTTACAAAGAAGTGATGTATCGTTTCTCTTCTGAGGATAAAACCTTGAATATTGATTCTTTACGCGCCTTTTCCAATAAAAATGCACTAAAAATTCCAAATGTGTCCGCTGCATTCTTTACCGAAAGCCTTTCTGCGCACGGTATTTTACCTTGGAATTTGCAACAAATGCAAAAACGACTCACCGATGCTTTTCGGGTAAAGGACAGCAAATTGATCTTAAAAATATGCGCAGATATTGGTCATTATATCGGCGACGCACATGTTCCGCTGCATACTACGAGTAATTACAACGGTCAAAAATCCAATCAAGTAGGAATTCACGGTTTTTGGGAAAGTCGTATTCCCGAACTTTTTGCCGATGATCAATACGATTACTTAGTCGGTAAACCCGAATATATTGAAAAACCTGCGCCTTATTTTTGGAATGTTGTATTTGAAAGTAACCGTTTAGTGGACAGCGTACTTTCCATTGAATGGGCGCTTCGATCCACTATTTCTACAGATCGTCAGTTGTGTCCAGATACACGCCAAGGTGTGCAAGTACTCACACAATGCCGCGAGTTTGCAGCGGCTTACCAGACAAGGATGGGTGGCATGGTAGAGCGCAGGATGTTGGAAGCCGTGCATGCCGTGGCTTCTTGTTGGTACACGGCTTGGCTGGATGCTGGATCGCCCGATTTGAGTAGAATGGACGGCGTATCGAGTGCCGTTGAGGAGGAAGATTTAAAGAAAAATTTTGAAAATGGCAAAATTTTGGGGAGACCAGAAGAACATTAAAGAACGAATAAACAATTCATCAATTTATCAATATGGCAAAGAGTAATAAAAATACAGGTGGCGGCTTTGTGTTTTCTACCGACCCTAATTTCCGATTTCAAAGTGACGAACCGGAAGAAGACAACGTGATTGCACCCGAAAAGCAAGCCCTTAGGATTTGGTTACAACGGATCAAAGGCAATAAAGAAGCTACGATTATTAAGGGATATATAGGCTCTGATAGTGATTTGGAGGATATGGCCAAAACGCTCAAGAATAAGTGTGCTACTGGAGGAAATGCCAAAGATGGTGAGATCATATTGCAAGGCGACCACCGCGACAAAGTACTTAAATACCTTTTGGATAAAGGTTTTTCAAATACCAAAAAGGCAGGAGGGTAGGGCGGTCTGCCTTGTGTTTGCTCCTGTACCTAAAATTAATATTTGCTAACACATTGATTTTCAATACATTGTGATAAATGTTTTTCCTGCTTCGCTATTTACTTTTATGTTTAGAACTTCTTCGCTACCTTTGTAGCAGTTTTAATCTTTAATACACTCATGAAAAGTTTATACGTGAAGCAGGCCATGCCTGCGCTTCTAGTTTTATTGCTTTGCGCCGTTTTCCATTTCGGAACTTTTGCGCAGTTGGCTACTTGGGAATTAAGTGCCTCTGCGGGCAGTCAAGTCTCCAACCCTACAACCACCACTAATGTAAATATCAATCCCGGTATTTTACAGCGAGGTGCGGGTGTAGTTGCCTCTGCTGCTGCAGGATCTATTAACTCAAATATGTGGTTCAACACTGCTGTGGCTACAACATTAGCGCAAGCAATTACCAATAATGAGTATTACGAATTCACCTTGCCTATTAAGGCTTGTTCCAGCGCTGATATTACGAATGTTCAGATTGTATTACGCGCCTCTGGTACTGGCCCAGCAAATGCAACGCTCAGGAGTAGTTTGGATGGCTACACTGCCGATTTAGGTACCGTGGTTGTGCCAACTACGGCTCAGCCCCCATTCACATTTACAGTAGGTGCAACAAATGCAACGGGTACGGTTACCTTTCGACTATACGGTTGGGGTGGTGCTGCAAGCG
>JAAFHO010000791.1 GCA_013297575.1 Chitinophagales bacterium | reverse complement strand
GTACGGTGATACGGTTGCGGCCTTGTCCGTCCACAATCTTGCCATTGGAGGCGTTACCCAGTATAGACCAAATATAATTGCTCCCTTCAAATTTGGTAATCGTATATTCTTCTTCGCTATTGGGACACACCCTGTCGCGGCCTTCGATCTCCGCTAAATCACTAATGATCGGAATTTGAGCAATAGTAGTAGCAGGACAAGTACCACCACTGGCACAAGACGTTGTATTGAGTGCAATAGTACCTACTGAACCCGATCCCCAAAGTACCGAAATGAAATCGTCCATACTGCCACCGCCCGCGGTCACCGTACCATTGGGAGATACCGACCAATTATAGCCACCACATTGTTCACTCGCGGTATAAGTGGCGGTTTCGCCCAAACAGAGGGTATTAACACAATCGAGCGATGGCGCAACCGCATCCAGTACTTCCACCATGATGCTCGTGGTATCGCTGCAAAGACATGCTGTACGGGCAATTAACAGCACCGAATACGTGCCGGGTAGCCCAAAAGTATGTTGTGCATCCTGTGTTTTTATATTGGAAAGGTTATCGCTAAACTGCCATTCAAACAGTTGTGCGTCCGTACTCTCGTTGGTAAACCATACTTTTTGCCCTTTGCATACTTGAATAGTGCCGTTGGTAGCGAGCGGATTGGTCGTAAATTGGGCAGTAGGTATGGGCGTTATTTCAATACATCTTGAGCCACAATATAAATAGGTAAAGGTCGATCCCTTTACTTCTACAAGCCCAGTACCCGCTGAACCCCAAGTGACCGTTATTTCTTTTGTATCGGGACTAACAAAATAAGATTGCGCGCCAGTTACCGACCAGTTGAATTTGGATGGGAGTAATTTACATGCTTCTGCTAAGGGATTTATACTATAGGTTACTGTTGTATTGGGGCATGTTTTTTCACAAACCAACGAATTGGGCGAAGTTCCGGTAACATTACAGTAGGCCGAATTGGAGGAATTAATGGTAAGTTGGGTAGCCGAGTAATAATTGGGTACTTTACTATACTTAGTAGTAAGCACTTGTGTAGGGTCTGATGTAAACAACTTTACATTATAATCTGCGCCATTACAAGGAACAACAATAGAACTGGATGTGGAGCCATTACTCCAAATATAGTTTACCGATGGTGGTATCGCTTCAGTTGACTGGACACTCAAAGTGGCAGTGGCACTAGTTCCACAACCGTTGATGACTTGATTGACACGAAAATAACTTGATGGATCGACATATAAGCAAGTCGATTTTGTACAGTTACCATTTGTTACGGTTACACAATAGTTGCCATTTCCACTGAGTGGAATGTTGGCTGTATAACCTGTGGATACAACAATTGAGTTTTTTCTCCAAGTATAAGTAGGTTGGTTTGTATTGTTGGGAAACACAGTATTGGCTGTTAGCATAACGCCATTTGATACTAGGTTCAAACTACAGTCGTTATTTGCAATGCCGGCTAATGTAAAAGTTTTAGTGGCTAAACAGTCTCCACTATAAACGGTAACAGTATAAGTACCAGCACTCAAACCTGTTAAATTCTGATCGTTACTTGTCCCGGGAATATGACTCCAATCAAAAGTATATGAACCATTTCCTCCACCTGCCGATAAAGTAATGCTACCCTGACTTTGCGCTATTGGCGTTTCTTTTATCCCTTCAATAATATAAACAGAATTAAACATGTCGTAAGTAGTTTCTATTTGCCTTGAAATCGTACAACCATTCGCATCCGTCATGGTCAAAGAATAAAAACCTGGGTTTGGACTCGGAATATTGGCCGGATTATTCGTGCCACCGTAATGCCCCCAATCGTATTTATAGGGTGGTACTCCTCCTGCGGCATTGGTAATAATAGCCCCGCCAGATTGGCCTGAACATCCGGGACTTATGGTATTAAAATCCATAAATAAGCAAGGTGGGCTAGTAATTTCAAAGATTTTTGTTGCGGTACATCCTGTGGCATCTGTAACCGTCACGTTGTATGTGCCTTTGCATGCGCCAGTGAGATCTTCCAGTGTAGTTGCGCTCGACCATAAGTAAGTATAAGGCGGTGTACCTGCACTCACTGTAACATCCACTGCGCCCGTACAACCACCACTATAACACGCCTCTGGTGTAATAATCCCCGAAATATTCATTGTACCGGGGGTGCTTTGTACCGTTGTTGATTGTACGGCTGTTACACCTGTACAACCGCTCGTTACTGTTACGGTGTAAGTTCCGGGTGCAAGCCCTGAAATATTTTTGGTGGTTTGACCATTAGACCAATTGTAACTAAATGTATTACAATTACTTATGGTTGCAGTGGCGGTTATTGCACCATTCGAAGACCCACATGCAGCATTGGTGGCGACCAGTGAAATATTCAATGAGTTTTGCCCAAATAATTGAAAAGCAATAAAAAAGGCACAAAAAGTAAAGAATTGTTTCATAAAATGAAGAAAGTATGAATGTGTGAAGGTGGTTTATTTTGGCACAATGTACACGTGTTCATACATTGAGAGGTAGTTAAATGTGAACTTTTGCTAACAGAATGCAAAAAAATAATGTGTTGGGCTTTTTTTATCGTTCCATCGCGCAGCAATTACCTTTAAGTAAAGGAGATAAGTAGTTCGCCTCAAATAATCGACACTTCTTTTTTGCAAATAGGTGATTGTTAAATCGTTGTTGATTCAAGAAGTGTCGATTGTTTAGCCAGACCTACTTAATTCCGGCATGACTTGAATATTAATGTCGTCAACTTAGCGATGAACTAACCACGTAGTGGTTGAACTTGAATAGCCCCGAATGAAATTCG
>JAAFHO010000790.1 GCA_013297575.1 Chitinophagales bacterium | reverse complement strand
GCACATTGAGCCATTTATGACAATCAATCGTAATGCTATCTGCACCTTCCCAACCTTGTACTCGATGCTTGTATTCTGGTGAACAAACCGCAAAACCGCCAAAGGCTGCGTCGACATGCCACCAAAATTGGTATTTGGTTTTTAAGTGCTGAATGGCAACAAAATCATCAAAATCAGTCGTATTGACCGTTCCTGCGCTTGAAATAAGGATAAATGGTTGGCCTTCCAATGCTTGAATCTGATGTTCAAGATCGAGCATATCCATCGCCTCCCGATTACCTTCCATTGTTTTAATGATGGTAATATTTTTGCTACCCATCCCCAACATCGCCAATGATTTTACTGCTGAAGAATGAGGCATAGCAGAAAGCACTGGTATTTTTATATCAATACCATCTTTTGCAATATCTTTACCGAGTATATTGCCCAACCACTGACGGGCAACTGCCAAACAGGAAAAATTGGACATGGTTGCTCCGGTCACAAAACCACCTAAAAACGTATTGGGCAATTCAAATAAATCCAGCAACAATGCGATCGTCTCCATTTCAATATTGGCCGAAATATCACCATAACCTTTGAGCGATTGCGTATTTTGGTCATAAGCGCTTGATAACCAATCACCTACAATAGATGCAGGCGTTGCGCCGCCGGTGACAAATCCCCAATATCGAGGCCCTGTGGAACTCACTATAATAGGATCGAAGCGGTCGTGAAATTGGCGCAATGCTTCTAACGCTCCAATCCCATTTTCGCCTAAATTTGGCGCAGATACTACCATATTTGTGGTAGAAGTAGGGCGTGTATCCAATTGATTTAAAAAATTGAATCCGTGCTCTTTTGCTTTTTCGAGTATTTCATCCAAATGGAGTAAGTCTTGCTGTAAATATTCGTTCATGTTTTAAATACCAAGTAAATATTCAAGAGTGTCGTTGATTCGGTCGGTTAATATTTCAACAAGATCTTCATCCATATATTCGTATTCATCTTCGATATCAAGCACTTCAATTTCGGGCAGATCAAGATAATCAAAGAGATCTTTGATTTTCAATAAATGATCTTGTTCCATCACAAATACCAAATCAGCCCAGTTTAGGTCATTTTCTGAAATTTTTCGTTCGCTTTTGGGACTAAGTCCAACTGATCTAATATAAAAACGTGGGTCTTTTTTGAAAATTTGTTCGGCTGTTTTACTGCGTTTTTTGTTTTTGCCGCAAACGACAAGGATATTTGGTTGGTCTGTCATTTTTTATGTTGTTATTTCATCTGTGAAATCCAATTTTTTATCAAAGCAATACCTTCTTCGTGCGCTGTTTGGCGACCCAATTCGGGCATGCGAATCCCCGGATCATTACTTTCCATCCGATACACCAAGATACTTTGCTCTGGTTTCCCCGGAACTATGCCATATTTACGATCGCCGCTTCCCCTTCCTGCTGCCACTGGAGGCTTACCAATGCCCAAACGCTCGGGATTATTTTCCTCCATCCCTAAAAACATACCACTGGTAGAAGCAGGGCCATTGGGATTGTGGCAATGGCTGCAATTGCCTTCTAAATAAGAGCGGGCAGCCACTTCTGCACTAATTTCCTTTGCTAGGTAATTCGCTAGTTTGGGGGCTTTTTCTGGATTAAAATCATCTGGAACTTGTAACCATCCCGATTTTGCCCACTGCGCTAATTGGTTAACCCCGTCTATTTCTTTGTTCAACTGTCGGGCTGTTGTACCCAATGGTGTAAATTGTCCATCAAAACTATGGCATCCTTTGCATTGGTTTTGATTGGGTGCTATGTACTCAAATTTTCTTTTTTTGTGGTTTTTATCCATCCATTCAACCGCTAAGGTTGCACCAGTCACTTCCAGATGAGCATCTGTTTGCTCATTATTCCAGATATATTCTAACGCCTTCCAACCCTTTTCTTCTTTTATCAACAAGCGGGTTTCTATAATTTTTCGTCCTTGGTCAATTTTTGAAGCATCATTATAATAGAAAAAATTTTTGATAATGACCGCGCCAACTGGAAAGGAAAATGCTCTATTAGCGTCGTACTGCAGCATTTTTCCTTCTGGTAAATAGATAAATCGCGCTTTTTCGGCATAGTCGGAAAATAATGGCGCGTTCACTTCATAAGGTAATACGCGCTCAATGGGTTTTAAATCTGCGATATTTCCATTAAAAAAGCCATATTCCGATAAGTGCATTTTAGGCGCAAGAATTATTTCATCCTTTGGGCTAAGGGCAAGTAACAGCGCAACAAAAGGTATAAAAAACAGATGCGATTTGCGCATTTTAATTATTGATTTAGTTCACTTTATCCGCACAAAGATACCCAATATTTCTAAAAAAAATGAAACCTTTGCAGTTCAATTTGTCTATTACATAATCTCATTTAACAACACTCACTAGTTTACCTCAGCAAGCATGTTTTTAGAACCACATTTTAAAGGACAGCGATCAGGCTGGATAGAAGTCGTTTGCGGCTGTATGTTTTCGGGTAAAACGGAAGAGTTGATCCGCCGCCTCAAGCGCGCAAAAATAGCGGATATGGGCGTTGAAGTCTTTAAACCCAAAGTAGATACCCGTTACGACGAAGTATCTGTGGTTTCGCATGATTCTACTTCGGTATTGGCCACGCCGGTCTCCGATTCATCGCGCTTGTTGGAGATAGCAGCAGGAACAACTGTTATCGGTATTGATGAAGCACAATTTTTTGATATGAACCTGCCCGATGTTTGTCAGGAACTTGCTTTGCGTGGCGTACGTGTTATTATTGCGGGATTGGATATGGATTATCGGGGTGTACCCTTTGGG
>JAAFHO010000789.1 GCA_013297575.1 Chitinophagales bacterium | reverse complement strand
AAGACAAGAAATCAAGAGCGCAATACATCCAAAGCCTTTAAACATCAGTGTAGCGCGCTGCTCACTTCGGTACATATTATCAAAAGTATCATCCATAAACGCATAATCCATCGGATACACCCCATCAAATTGCTTCCAAATCGCCGATGCTCCAGCAATCGCCTGCGCAGCACCAGCACCCGTAGTTTTCACACAAATCACATCATTTCTCCTTGGATTTACATAAAAAATGGCCGGTTTAATCACTTGATGCAACGAAGAAAAATGAAAATCCTTTACTACCCCGATCACGCGCCCTTCGGTTTCCCAAAGTTTGAACCGCTTACCTACTGGATTACCAATCCCCATTTGAGCAGCAGCCGTTTCGTTTAGGATATAAGACGACGAATCCGTGCCATTGCCTGAAAAATCGCTACCCGCCACCAAATCCATTTTAAAAAATGGCATAAAACCTGGCACAATACCGATCGGCGATATTTTGATATGCTGATCCGCTGTTTTGCCCTCCCATTCGGCATCGCCCGTTGAAATACGCGTTTGCAAAATATTATCCGAAGTAGCCGTAACGTCCAGCACTCCAGCACTCCCTTTCAACGCATGGATAAATGCGTCCCGATTGCGCATGGTATTTTCCGACAAATTGATCTGAAACACATTTTCGCGGTCGTAACCCAAATTTTTGGTTTGGATAAATTGCATTTGCCGCCCAATCACAAACATCGCTAACAACAACGCCGAAGAGCATACAAATTGCACCACCACCAAACCCTTACGCAATAGCGCAGGACGATCATTCCGTTGATTAAACTGCGCCTTCATCACCCGCAACGGACTAAATGACGACAATACCAAGGCCGGATAAATCGCCGACAACAACAATGCTCCCACCAAAACACCCGCAATCAGCAAAGGAATACCCGGATTATGCCAATCCAGTTGTAAGTTTTTATCCGAAATCTTATTGCAATACGGCAAAAAATTATAGGTCAATAACACCGCCAAAACAGCAGCAATCAAAAAAACCACACAAGATTCGAGCATAAACTGCGCTATCAATTGAGTCCGACTAGCACCAATAGCCTTACGCATTCCTACCTCTTTAGCGCGTTTGGTGGCCTTGGCAGTGGCGAGATTGATATAATTGATACAAGCAATCAAGAGGATAAAGAAAGCCACCAAAGCAAATACATTGACCATTGCGGCCCCGCTATTATTGCCATCGGCACCATAAAGATGAATTTTTGTAAAGGGTTGTAATTTGTAAAAACTACCCCGGTCCAGTTTGTTGTGCGCATGCGTGAGGTCGGTAAGTTTATGTTCTACGGCTGGGATATTTGCCCCAGCACGTAAGGTATAATACGTAGCATCGTCGCAATTGCCCCAATCCCCTTCCCTACTTTTCCAGTATTCATTGGGTTCAAAATGCGATTTCAGGTACTCGTAAGGCCGTATATAATCGTATTGAAATATGGTATTACGAGGAAAATTATTCACAATAGCACTTACCACAACTGGTTCATTATCAAGAGATAACGACTGCCCAAGCATATTATTCAACGGCATATCTGCACCAAAATACTTTTGGGCAAACGACACAGAAAGTACCACTGTACGTTCATCGCCAAATGGTTGCGCAGGATTACCAGCAAGCACATCCGTCTTGAATACCTGAAAAAAAGAAGTATCCGCAAATACACCTCGTTTTTCGATATTGCATAGGCCAGCATGCTGTACCAATGCCGAGCCTGCGGCTACCACCCGAACGGCTTTTTCAACTTCCGGTATTTCGCGCAGTGCGTACGCAGCATGTGGGGCGGGACAGGTTTCGAGTGTCAACATCCTATCTGCCAATTTCATGTGCGCGCTTTCCCGATAAATCTGTTCCACATTCGGGTGAAAGCCATCAAACGACAATTCGTCCTGCACCCACATCAGAATCAATAAGGCCGTAGCCAAACCTATGGATAGGCCAACGATATGAAGCACCGTAAAAAAACGATTTTTATTCAGGTTGCGCAGCGCAATGGTAAAGTAATTAGGTAGCATGTATATCAACTATTTAAAAGCAAACAATAAAGAAGGGCAATAGCTGCGCCATTAAATTAAAATACTCATAATCAATATTTTACAACAACTATTTAGTAAAAAAATGTCCGATGTTGGACGGGAAAATGTTCGATTTCGGACAATACTAGCAGTAGATTATTGTATATTAAAACTTGATTCAGATCGGTGCATTGCTAATACATCATTTTGTCTTTGACCTGTTTTCTATAATGTTTAGGCGCATAACGGTAAACTTTATGTCCGGGAACGAGGATGGACTTATGCCCGTCAATAGTTACGCTACAACAAGAATCTACTGTTACACAACAATCTAAATTAATATTTTTGAAACAATGAACAGAATCCGATTGCAATTTCCAAAGTGAAAAAGACATAGCCATATCAGCGCAACCTCCGCTTTGATAGGAGCAAATTATATCCTGTTCCAAATCGTATTCTGGCGAAATAATTGCGTCAAATCCATGCACCTCAGTAAAACCATCTTTGTTCGTTAGCCAAAGTTTACTACGATAACCCATTCCAATGCCATGCCATTCTTCAATGTATATGAGTAAATCGGGAATAAAATCACCATTAAAATCGCTTAAATCCAGCGTTTTACCGAAACTCAACCCAGAGTAGTAATAAATAGAAGGAATACTATTAACATAAAGTGCATTTTTCCAAACGCCATTCTTATAATGCAGTACCTGAACACCAACAGTACTGTCAGAGGCTGCCCATTCCAAGACTGCGGAGCGTACCTTAGGGTAAAATAAAC
>JAAFHO010000079.1:12684-13483 GCA_013297575.1 Chitinophagales bacterium | reverse complement strand
TCAAGCCAACCCAATACAGGCAGCAATGGCATCAGGTGCGGCATTTACGGTGGGTGGTGTATTGCCGCTTTTGGTTATACTTTTTGCACCCGTAAAAGGTATGGAATATTGGCTCTATGGCTTCACTATCATTTTTCTAATTATTTTAGGTGCTATTGCGGCAAAAACAGGAGGATCAAGTGTATCAAAAGCCATTTTACGCATTACTATTTGGGGTTCAATTGCAATGGGTTTATCCGCATTTGTGGGTTATCTTTTTGGTGTTAGGGTATAAGCAACGGTTAAAACAAACGTAAATTACTCCTAAAAAATGATAAAAACAGAAAAAGAAGGCTTACTCCAATTGTTAAAAATTGCGACGCCGTTCATTATTGTCACAACGGTATATACGATTGTAGTGCTTGGACTTGAGGAATATTTTGGCGACCATATTTATAAAGTATCTGGACAAATAGGTTCGGTTTTTGGACTTGCGGTTGCTTTTTTCTTAGGTTTTAGAATGAACTCAGCATACGACAGGTGGTGGGAAGCCCGAAAAATATTTGGCGAATTGACCAACAATACACGAAGTTTTGTAGCAAAAATATATGCTTATTATGGGAATAACGAACATTTTAAAAACACCGACCGAGCAGATTGCAAAAGCCAATCTCGGAAAATAATATAATTGTGTATTTTATATATACGACAATTGAAAAATGAAATACACAATAATTTCAAACCAACTTGGAGTGAACAGGAAAAGGAACTGTTGAATGCGTTTAACATCAATACGGAGAACAAAATTTCAAACGAAATA
>JAAFHO010000079.1:0-12674 GCA_013297575.1 Chitinophagales bacterium | reverse complement strand
AAAGGCGATTTAATGCAACACATCAATCGTTTTTACGACATTCAAGGCAAGGCAGAAAGAATAAAAAACACGCCTTTTTTGATGATTTATAGTGCTTTTACAAAAATAATTGTGAGTTTTTATGTGGTTTTAATACCTCTATTTATCGGCGATATTGACTTGGGCGGCGAAGAAAGTAGTTTTGAGTTTTTATCTGTTCCAATTATGGTCATTATTAGTACCGCTTTTTTAACGATTAACAAATTAGCGAACTTGTTTGGCGAGCCTTTTTCAGAAAACAAGACTGCTGTAGCCATCGACGATATTTGTACAACCATCGAACAAAATTGTAATGAAGTAAAAGCAAAATTGGGGTAAAAACGAAAATAAAGGTTACAAAATAGAGGGTGACGCACCCTAGTGCGGATTAAATGGATACTGTTACCTGTCGAAATCTTTATACCCAATCGAAGGGTCGTAATCGTTCTTAGTAAACAAGGAATGTAACTCGCTTTCTGGTTTTTTCGACCTAAAAATAGGAAACAGTAACTGGACGTACCAAGGTTCTTTCATTTTGTTCCATGCCCCAAATTTGGTCGGATACTGACGGGTGATTTTTGCAGTACCAAAAATTACATCCCAAATAAAGAGCAAATTCCCGTAGTTGCCGTTTGGATGTGAAATACCATCTTCTGCTGTTAATCCATGATGAGCAAAGTGCGTACTCGGCGTGGAAATTGTCCGCTCAATTATCCATGCCAAAGGATTCAAAAACCTATATTTATATAAAAACCTATCCCACCGTGTTTCGCTATGGGCTAATAAAATTACTGTCAATTTTATCGGTAAGTAAAACAAATAAACATATCCCATTCCCAAATAAATCAAAATCGCAGAGAGCCAAATTCCCGGCATTAAAGCATAATATAATATCGCATTCCTGTAAGTCACAAGTACGCCCATTTCTTCTACAACGTGGTGCGGTCTATGAAGTTTCCACATAGTACGATTGATATGTGACAGCCTATGCCACCAATATTGCGTCATATCGTCTAAGATGAGAAAAGCCAAAATTTGCCACCCAATGGATAGGTTTATATAATAATCTTCGTACATGGGGCACCAGGTCTTGCCTATCCAAACCGTCAGGATAAATATTCCAGGCTGAACAAGAGTAGGTAGGGTTAATAGACTTATTAACTCAATTGTCCAATCATTTTTAGTTCTCCTATCTTGAAAATATAACCCTCCAAGTGATTCCAAAATCCCCAATATAAGCAATAATGCTGCTGGTATTAACTTGCTAATCAATAAACTATTCATTATTTTTTAATTTATATTCTTGATTTATTTCGCTAATGGGTGGGGCTTAATGTCAGCCCTTGTGTTACGCCAGCGGCAGGGATTGTTAGCAAATCCATGTTAGCGGTTCGGCGTTCTTTATTCATCTTCGCATAAGCAATAAATATCCATATCTATCTCAGCGTTAATGTCTGCCAGTATCTTTATCTGCTCCTTTTCAAATCCATATCCAAGATTGTTTCCAGTGTAATAGTATTGGACTATTGTAAATCTAATCGTTTTGCAATTTAATCCAATCTCCTTAATACTATCTATTCTTGGAATTATAATCTCGTTGAAAAACTTGTCAATCAAATCGCAGATGAACTCATTTGTTTCTAATTTCCATTCATAATCCCAATGACTACAATCTCTAATTCTTGGAATATCTTTTTGTGGTCCAATAAAATATTCATCTCCTTTTAGTCCAGTTGATAGAGGCTCTAATTCAAGTTTCTTTGTTATCAAATCAGGGTCAAAATCAAAGTCAAGAAAACGAAGTATTAAGTGATTCCGATTAATCCCTGAATTAGTCGAACCCATTAGTTTTTTATAATCTTTTTTATCTAATTGGTTAAAAGTCATTACTATTCAATGTTGCTATGTCTCTTTTTTTATGCTGATCGCTAACGTGAGCATGCCCTTCACACCGCGACGCTTAGGAAGCGGTTGTCAGCCATGCAAAATTCTGCGTTTTATATTTCACTGATTTCATCTGCTGTCAAGCCAGTATATTTTATTATTTTTTCAATGGGTTCTCCTTCGTTTTTCATTTCTCTGGCAATCTCAATTTTACTATTTTTTGCACCTTTTTTTTCTGCGTGAACTAATTTCCCTCTTTCATCTTGTTCTCGCATCGCAGCATAATCGTACGCCTCCAATTCTTCTTTTTCCCAAGAGTGTTTATTGGCATCATGGTATGCCTCCTTCAACCCTTCATCATCTACATTTTCGGGAATAACCGTCAAATTTTCGACCTCTTTGATGAAAAATATCCACTTATCGGTTATTTCTATTAGGTCTTCCAATTGCTTTGTAAACTTTGGGAGTTCCACAAAATAAAAGTCCATGTCGATAATGGTACGTTCACCATTCTCGACATCGCAAACTGCATGGTGTGAAAGATATTTCTCCCCAATAGTAAATTTGAAATCAAATATTCCTATAAAAATGACCGGTTTGAGTTCGGTATACTGTTCACCGCTCTCAATTTGCTGGGAATATTCCTTACTTGCATAGTAAAGCAGTCGTTTGTCCAAGCCGTCTGGCTCGGCTACTTGCATCTCGATAATGTAAGTTTTGCCCTTCTTGTCTTTTGCCTTTACGTCAATGATTGACGCTTTCAAATTTTTGATGATAGGCAGTTGATAAGGGTTAAGAATTTCCACGGCTTCAATAGCATCCTTGCCCTTCAACTTCATCACGGCGTTGAGGAATGATATGAGGATGATTTTCTTGTTTTCGTTGCCGAAAATCTTCCGAAAGGCAATATCATTTTTAATATCTACGAATTGCATTGCATTATTTTTCACAAAGGTAACTTATTTTTCCTTCATAAATTCAATTCCTCCAATCCAAATAGTATCCGAATCTTCAATAAGTAAGGAGTCGGAGGCAGTTTTTCCTGTATAATCACGAAGCATAGCGTTTTTCATGCCTTCACAGGCGGGTGCATTCATCTTTTCATTTTTAGAACACTCCGATTGGTTTAAATAAGAATAACTGCCACTGCCTTCTTCTCCAAAAATAACCCTGATTTTTGTTGAAGAGGGCAATCTCCAAGTGATTGATGTCGATGTTTCTGCATTGCACTTGCAATCACCCATAGGCGGGTTATATACACGTGAAGCCATCTATATCCCTCTTCCACCAGTTGAAAATACGATTGTAATATTTGAATTGTCTATAATGCCTGTCCAACGACCTACCAAACGATTTGTTTGGGCTGAAAGTGATTCGGTGACAAATAAACAAGCAAGGAAAAAATATATAATTTTCATATTTTTAATTTTTCATTTCGCAGAACTCTAGTTCACCGTCACTCCCACCAATAGCCCTCTATTGCGTAAAAACCCGCATGCCCCCCCACTTACCTTGCACCAATTGCGGGAAACCAACCAATTCGTACACATAACCCGCAATAATTGTTAATAAAACGTAAACAAAGCAAGTCGCCGTAGGTATTCAGGTCAATAACGAGCAAACCAAAATATTACGCCACAAATATATGAAAATAAATCTGACACCTACAAGTATTCAAGAAGACTTTTTATCCTGGATCACCGCATATGGCCCGTTGTTATATAAGACAGCCTCGAACCATATGAGCCTCTACACCTAGCAATTATTCTCCACAACATCTTTTTTAAACTGCGTAATCATTGTTTTCATTTCTTTTAGTTGTTTGATTCTTTCTCCAATCGACAAAAGGTTTTCAGATAGTTGCTGTAGGGCTTCATTTTCTGTCTAGTTTTTGATGTGCATTACAATATTTTAAACTTAAACAGAATTTGAACCAACGAATTCAGCCTATCCTTCGTCTTTACGGGTATTACATTTTAACTACAATACAATTTTAACTATGAAAAACTTTTTTTTTGCCATGCTCGTATGCATGATTGCGCTGTTGATGGCTTGCAGCAAAGACACGGTTACTGTCCCCAAATACGAAGGAGAAACGCTTCGGATGGATTGTTTTAACCGCATCGGAATCAAAACTAGCATTGAAGGCACTGTTGATTCCTTTATTTTTCTGATTCCCGATGAATTGTTGCCAAAGGCATTTGAAAAAGAAGGGGTTAAATTGCTATTTGATGCTGAAATGCGCCCGAATACGCTAACCCCTAGTTTTCCTGATCCTAGTTTTATCCCTTCGTCCTTATTCCAGGCGAAAATAACGAATGTTCAGGAGAAAAAAAATTAGAAAAAAAGGATACAACATGAAAGTGGCATACTGCGGTTTTACTACTGGGTGTGCCGCTTGTTTTACCTGATATTTACCGCGTTAATCGTATAACCGATTAAGAAAGATCAGAACGTACGAATGGTGAACATTTTACAGAAAACTTGACAAATATAGTTTAATGCCTACCTTTATGTTTTTTTTACAAAAAGGATGGTTAAAATCGTGGACAAGACAAAAAGCACAGAAGAGAATATTCTGGTAGCAGCACGCGAAGTGTTTATGAAAAAAGGGTTTTCGGCAGCCAGAATGTGTGATATAGCACACGAAGCCAATATCAATCCGGCGTTGTTGCATTACTATTTCAGAAAAAAAGACAAATTATTCGACATCATTTTTAAGCAGGAATCTAATCAATTTCATGCTAATATCCTTTCTATTTTGAAATCTGACTTGCCTTTTTTTGAAAAAGTACGACAAGTAATTGATGCTGACATTAAAAAAATAAGCGTAACTCCCTATATTCCTATGTTTATTTTAAACGAAATGCACAATAATCCAAGTCGAAATGAGCAGTATGCAGCCGCTATTCCACAACAGAAAGAGGTATTTAGTGTATTTATTAGATTGGTGGAGCAGGAGCAAAAAGCGGGTCGAATCCGACAGGTTTGTCCAAAACAATTTGTCATTTCGTTGTTTGGAATGATCATGTTTCCTTTCTTAGCGCAACCCATGATTCAGGCTTCCCTTGAAGTGAATCAACTACAATTTAATCAAATCATGGAGGATCGCATTCAGTTTATTTATGATTTTTTTAAAAAATCTTTACAAATAGCATAGGTATTATTGCTGTGAAAAATCAAAAAAAGAGTCCTTGTTTTAAAAATTTAGTTACTCGCGTTTTATTCCACCAAATTATACATCAACGGGTAAATACGACAATTCATCAGGGGAAACAGGCCATTCATCACTAAAAGGTTGTGGGTATAGTAGGTGCGGCGTAACTTTGCAGTGTCAAAAAATAAAAATTCACCTTTACTTTTTATTGGTAAGTACAATTTAAAAGATTTGTTTTTTTAAACTAAAACAGGTAATTTTATGTTTTGACTAGACGTTAACCAAACAGTTAAATTTTAAAGTTAACAATTACTTAATCTTAACTATATTTAAGGCGAAGTACCTTTACAGAATTAACTTATTTTTTAACATTAAAATAGTATTGGCATGAACCAAAACCTACTTAGTAAGATTCGGGGATATGATGTAGCTGACAGTCTTAAAAGGGCTAACCTTTACCCCTATTTTCGTGTCATTGAATCCGAGCAGGACACAGAGGTAATTATTGATGGCAAACCCTCCCTTATGTTTGGGTCCAATAGTTACTTAGGACTCACCAACCACCCCAAACTGAAAGAAGCAGCACACCGTGCTACTGACCAGTACGGTACGGGATGCGCTGGATCGCGTTTCTTAAACGGTACCTTAAAAATCCATATTGAACTAGAAGAGGCATTGGCAGATTATCTTCAGAAGGAGGCGGTTTTGCTGTACAGCACTGGTTTCCAAGCCAATTTAGGTGCAATTGCGCCACTTGCAGGCCGTAATGACTATATTTTTATTGACGAATTGGTTCATGCTTCCATTATTGATGGTACGCGTTTGACTTTTGGTAAGGTAGTAAAATACCGCCACAATAATATGGAATCATTAGAGCAGCAACTCCGCCGCGTAGAAGGTGATGGTGCTAAAATAATCATTATGGACGGCGTTTTTAGTATGGAAGGTGATATTGCCGACCTGCCGAACATTATGAGATTAGCAAAATTATACGATGCCACGGTTATTGTAGATGATGCGCATGCCGTTGGGGTACTTGGCGATCGCGGACGAGGTACAGGCAGCCACTTCGGATTACAAAAAGAAGTGGATATTATCGTGGGTACTTTCTCTAAATCATTGGCTTCATTGGGTGGTTTTGTGGCCGCCGATCATGATTTAATTAACTACCTCAAACACAATTCCCGTGCTCTTATTTTTAGTGCCAGTATGACTCCTGCGGCAGCGGCAAGTGCGTTGGCTGCGTTAGAGATTATTCAGGATGAGCCAGAACGCATTGAAAAATTATGGACTAATACCAATTATGCAATGGAACAATTGCGGGCTGCTGGTTTTGAAATTGGTCATACGGAATCACCAATTTTGCCCATTTATATCCGCGATGACCTCAAGACATTCCAATTTGCCCGTATGATGGCAGAAGACGGCGTATTCGTAAACCCTGTGGTTTCACCCGCCGTTAGAAGTTCGGATTCGTTGATACGGTTCTCATTGATGGCTACGCATACCATTGAGCAAATTGATCGCGCTATCGAAATTATGCACCACAATGCACAATTACTCGAGCTACACGAAATCAGAGATTTAGAAGAAAGTACGATATGATAAACGACCCAATTTCAACTTCTATTCCAAGCACAATAAAACCTGTAAGGATAGAAATCATTACCACCAAAACGGGCTTAAAGCAATTTATTGACTTTCCACATGACCTATTCAAAGGCGATCCTAACTATGTACCAGAGTTGTTCATGGCACAGGAGGCTTTACTCAATAGAAAAAAAAGCCCGTTTTTTCAGCATTCAACCGCTGAATACTTTATTGCTCGCTCCGAGAATGGACGTATTTTAGGTCGCATTGCTGCGATTAGAAATAACAAATATAACGAATTTACTGGCGAAAATGCTGGTTTTTTTGGTTTTTTTGATGTAATTGAAGATTATCAGGTAGCAAAATCACTGCTCGATACCGCTGCTGAATGGTTACGACAGGAAGGGTTGGATCGTATTATTGGGCCCACTAATTTTTCAACGAATGAGACCTGTGGTCTATTAATTGAAAATTTTGATGAGCCACCTTTTGTGCTAACGACTTATAATTATCCATACTATTCCGATTTTTTGGAGCGTTATGGCTTTCAAAAAAATACAGATTTGCTCAGTTATGAGCTCTTTCCAGATCAATTGCCGGCTGGTATTGCCGCACTTGCAGAAAAGTTGGAAGCCCGTTTGGCACAAAATGGGATTACGATTCGCACGATTGATATGAAGCACTTTGATAGCGAGGTAGAAAAATTTCTACCTATTTATAACGCATCATGGGATCAAAATCTTGGTTTTGTACCGATGACCGAAGCAGAAGTGCGCCAAATGGGTAAAGATTTAAAAATGGCGTTGGATCCGGATTTTGTATTTTTTGCAGAAAAAGGTGGTAAAACAATCGGCATAGCGCTCTCTGTCCCAAACCTTAACGAAATTTTTATCAAAATTCCACGGGGCCGATTGTTCCCTACTGGTTTGTTTAAATTTTTGTTTGGCAAAAAATCTATCCAATCGGTACGCGTAGTCGCACTTGGCGTATTGCCCGAATTCCGTCGCTCTGGTTTGGATGTTTGTTTTTATGTCCGCAACTACCATACTGCGTTACGTAAAGGGATCAAACGAGCAGAAGCATCTTGGATTTTAGAGAATAATGACCTGATGAACCGTGCTTTACTTCAAATTAATGGTAAAGTATTTCGGAAACATCGGATTTATGAAAAGACGCTTTAATCCATGACGCGTGTTCTGATCACAGGAGGCAGTGGCTTTATTGGGGGTTATTTGGTAGCCCAAGCACTGGAAAAGGGTTTTGATGTAACGGTTGCATTGCGGCCCAATAGCGACAAGACTCGATTGAGTGACCCGCGCTTACGCCTACTATACTTACCGCTCCACGACTTGGCGGCGATGACAGATTTATTAAGGAGTACAGCACCGTTTGACTGGGTTATTCATAATGCAGGTGTCACCAAGGCTTTATCGAAACAGGGTTATATAGAAGGCAATACCGAAAATACACGTCGATTGGTACAAGCCCTACAACAGGCAGATCGAGTACCAACTATGTTTTTGATGGTGAGTAGTTTGGCGGCTTTGGGCAGTGCCCCTACTGGCAAGGAATGGATTACAGCAGAAGGGCCCCCTTCCCCCCTGACTCCCTATGCAGATAGTAAGCATAAAGCAGAAGTGTTTTTGGAATCGCTACCTCCTGATTTTCCTTGGATTGTAGTGCAACCAACCGCTGTATATGGCCCTTGGGAACGCGATATACTCACGGTGGTACGCTTGGCAAGCAAAGGATTAGCACTCACGATTGGTTTAAAATCGCAAAAATTGAGTTTCGTACATGGATCAGATGTGGCAAAAGCGATTTTCCATATTTTGCAACATCCAAAAACACAGTTGCGTCAAAAATTCATTCTTTCTGATGGACAGGCATACACCACCGAAGACCTTGTAGATGCAATAAGTGGCGCATTGGGTCGTAAAAAGACCTTAAGGGTGCGCTTACCACTGTTTGTCGTAAAACCCATCGCATGGATTGCAGAAACTGTTGGGCGTTGGCAAAACAAGCCCGCTGCCTTAAATCGAGATAAAATACCGGAACTAACTGCCGAAAACTGGCATTGTGATGCTAGTCCATTGTTGGACACGTTAGGTTTTCGACCCGAATTTGATTTATATTCGGGTATGCAAGATACCGTCAACTGGTACCGCCAGCAAGGATGGCTCTGAAAAGTAAGGAACAGGAACTAATAAATATATAGGGAGCGTCGTTAGGTTTTGTGCATAGATGTTATTCGGATTTCATGCACAAAACCTACAGCATCGAAGTATAAATGTAGATTCCGCTAATAAACACAGATTAAGTAATAGAATAATGAAAAATTCAGCATTGATATTTAACCTAAAATATTGCCTGCTGCTGCTTGGATTACTAACGAGCACGATTGGTTTAGCACAAAATATCACCTCTGCACACGGCAAAGTATTGGACGCATCAACAAAGGAACCCTTATTGTATGCTACTGTTCAGTTTCAAGAAAGTAATGTTGGTACCCGAACTGATCTGGATGGCAATTTTTACCTAAAAACACCCAAATCAGTAACGCAAATAAAAATCACCTATGTTGGTTACAAGGCTTTAATTTTAAATATTAAACCCGGTGAGCATAACGAGATCACGGTATTACTACAGGAATCCACCAATGACTTGGATGAAGTGGTGATTCGACCCGAAAAATATCGACGAAAAAACAATCCGGCCGTTAGCCTAATTGAAAAAGTATTTGCGCACAAAGACCAAAATAGAAAAGAAGGACTCGATTATTATAGCTACGAAGCCTACGAAAAACTTGAACTGGATATAAACAATATTTCTGATAGGTTTCGTAATCGCCGTGCATTGAGAAAATTCCAGTTTATTTTCGAGAACGTAGATACCAATAAAGTAAACGGCAAAGTGGCACTCCCTGTTTACCTTCGGGAGCGGCTACTCAACGTGTATTATCGCAAAAATCCCAGGGACGAAAAAGAGTATATCTCCGGCGAACAACAAGTGGGATTGGAGGGGTACATAGATAGTGATGGCATCTCCGAATACCTCAATAGTATGTACCAAAACATAGATATCTATGATTCCAAAATCATGCTATTGACCAACCAATTTGTAGGGCCTTTGTCGTCAATTGCGCCCTCGATGTATGAATTTTATATCGTAGATACCGTAACGTATGAAAATGCGCGGTATGTCGATCTTTTCTTTGTCCCTCGCAATAGGCAAAATCTTGCTTTTATGGGCAATATGTTAGTGGCTTTAGATTCGACCTATGCCGTTCGCAAAGTACAAATGGGTATTTCTAAAAACATCAATTTGAACTGGGTATCGGATCTGCATATTGAGCAAGAATTTGATTTTTTTGATACGGGCAAAAACCGCCGCTTGATGTTGGTAAAAGACGAAATTTCGATGGATTTTCAGGTGATAAAATCTGAAAAAGGGCGTAGTATTTGGGGGCATAAATCTGTTTCCTACAAAAATTATGAACTCAACAAACCGCTACCAGATAGTATTTTCAGGACTCAATTGAACAGTATTCGTAGCGAAAAAGCCAAAGAACTCCCCAGTAGTTTTTGGGCAGAACGCCGCCATAATCCACTCTCTAAAACGGAGGCTGGCATTTATCGGATGGTAGATAGTATCCAAAATGTACCTGCTTTCAGAAGAACGATGGATGTTGTTACCCTCCTTTTTGCAGGGTACAAAACATTTGATTGGTTTGATCTTGGGCCTGTGAATACTTTTTATAGTTTTAATGCCGTGGAAGGTTTTAGGTTACGTGCTGGTGGGCGCACCAACCCAAAATTAGTCAAAAACCTATTGCTAGAGGGGTATTTGGCCTACGGTTTTAAGGATCAAAAATGGAAATATTACGGGGGAGCAACCTATTCATTTACCAAAAAAGCCCCCCAAATGTTTCCCATCAACCAAATGACCGTGAACTATCAGAACGAGACACAAATACCGGGGGAAAATTTGCAATTTGTACAAGAGGATAATTTTTTACTCTCCTTTAAACGGGGTGTAAACAACAAAATGCTCTATAATAATTCATTTAGGGTTGTCTATGATCGAGAATTAGCCAGAGGGCTGAGTTATTCGCTCTCCTTTAATCGAGTGATAAAATCGCCAGGAGGTGCGTTGTTATTTGATTATGGGAGCAATGATAGTGGTACACAATTCAAAAAACAGATCGTTACTAGTGCCGCTGGATTTTCGATCCGTTATGCCCCAAATGAAAAATTTTATCAGGGTAAAACATACCGGATTCCGATCCAAAACAAGTATCCAATTATGAACCTCGGTTTTCAGGCGGCTACAAAAGGTGTTTTGGGTAGCGAGTACAACTACCAAACCCTCACCGCTGAGGTATTTAAAATGTTTTATTTGGCACCGCTGGGTTATGCCAATTGCACACTGGAAGCAGGACGGGTATTTGGTACAGTCCCCTACCCTTTATTGACCATCCACCGTGCGAATCAAACGTTTTCTTATCAATTGCCGGCTTACAACTTGATGAATTTCTTAGAATTTGCCAGCGACAAATTTGTATCGCTGAATGTACAGCAGCATTTTGGTGGGTTCTTCTTTAATAAAGTACCTTTGCTCCGTCGCCTAAAATGGCGTGAAGTGGCCAGTTTTAAAGGGCTTTACGGTGGATTAGATAAGAAAAACCGTCCATCAGAGACCAACGGGCTGCTTCGTTTTCCAGTCGATGACCAAGGACGTACGCTTACGAATACCCTCGAACGTAAACCATATATCGAGGCAAGTGTCGGTATTGAAAATATTTTCAAAATTTTTCGTATCGACTATGTGCGCCGTATGACCTATACCAATTTGCCCAATGTGAGTAAGTGGGGTATTCGGGCGCGCTTCAAAATCGATTTTTAACCCCATGCTATGGCTCGAATAAAAGTTGCGTTTTTTGCTGAAATACTCATTGAAGATTTTGATGGTGCATCGCGTACCATGTTTCAATTGTTGCGTCGCATACCCACCGACCAGTTTGAGTTTTTGTTTATTTGCGGGGTTGGGCCAGATACTTTGTTTGGTTACGAATGTATTACTTTGCCCACTTTAACCATACCCTTTAATACGCGCTATAAAATGGCCGTACCTGCATTGGTTAAGCGTAAAACGAGGCGTCAATTGCAGGTTTTTGCACCTGATGTGGTGCATATTGCCACGCCGTCGTGGTTGGGATCGTTTGCGTTGGATTATGCGGCACAATACACCAAGCCCGTAATATCTATTTATCATACGCACTTTATTTCTTATGTCGATTATTACCTTCGATCCCTTCCGGTGCTGATTCGGCCAATAAAAGCACAAATAGCGCGGTTTCAACGCGATTTTTACAATCGGTGCCATATGATTTATATCCCTTCGGAGAGTATCGCCAACGAACTCATTGACGGTGGACTTGAGTCTAGCCGTATCACCATTTGGAAACGCGGTATTGATCTAACGCTTTTTTCACCACTCAAAAAAAACCTTGTTCAATTACGGGAACAAACCCAAAGTGAATGGCCTGTTATTTTATTTGCCAGCCGATTGGTTTGGGAAAAAAACATAGAAACACTGATAAAAACGTATGAATTAGCGCAGCAGCGCGGTACCGAAGCCGTATTCGTTGTGGTGGGTGATGGAACAGCCAAAGAGGATTGTCAACGCAGGATGCCAAAGGCCATTTTTTTAGGCAATTTAGACCACCAAACCCTAGCAACAATATATGCCTCTGCGGATGTTTTTTTATTCCCGTCTATTTCTGAATCTTATGGAAATGTGGTGTTAGAAGCCATGGCCTCTGGATTGCCCTGTGTTATTGCCGATGGTGGCGGTTCACGTGATTTTGTGGAAGAAGGTATCAATGGCTTTAGGTGCGCACCCAATAACCCCGAAGCCTATTTGGATAAAATAACCTTACTCCTAAATGATACAGATCTGCGCCATAAAATATCGTTAGCAGGGCAAGAGTATAGTCGGCAATTTAACTGGGAAGAATTGGCCA
>JAAFHO010000788.1 GCA_013297575.1 Chitinophagales bacterium | reverse complement strand
ACAGTCCGCTTACGCACCCAAGCGCAACCCTTCTTTTGCAGGACATTTGAACGGATTCAAAGGCATTGAGACCCAGCAATGCCCCTTAAAACAAAGCAATGCCAGTCTTGCAACGCTACTTGCCGTACTCAAAATGGGCGAACGCTTATTGCCCTCAGGGTACCTCCTGCGCGCGCAAAGCGATTCGATCATCCTAGAAGCCAAAAAAAGAGGCATATCACCCGAAGCCATTACTGCCAGCATCACCGTGGTGGATAGGGTAGTGGTACAGATGATGGAGTACGCTAAAAGCGATGGTTTTCCGCAATTGAACACCCTAAAACGTTACACACCCCTTCAAGGCGATGGCTGGTGGCAACCCACATCACCCGCCTTTATGCCGCCAGTAGAGCCTAATTGGGGCAAATTAAGGACATTTATACTCGATTCAGCGCGGCAATTTGTACCCGTTCGTCCGGCGGCGTACGATACTGCGCACCAATCTTCTTTTTATCAGCAAATGTTGGAAGTATATGCGATTGTGAACCGTAAGGATACCGCTGAGCAAGCCATTGCGCAGTATTGGGACTGCAATCCGTTTGCGGTGCAGCAAATTGGCCACGTGCAGTTTGGTTTAAAAAAGATTTCTCCCGGTGGCCACTGGATCGGTATAACGGGTATTGCCTGTCTGAAAAAAGGCTTTAATTTACAAAAAACAGTCCGCACACACGCCATGGTTGGTCTTACGCTTGCAGATGCGTTTATTGCTTGTTGGGACGAAAAATACCGCAGCAACCGAGTACGTCCCGAAACAGCCATCCGAAAACTGCTAGACCCGCGCTGGTTGCCATTATTACAAACGCCT
Source organism: Chitinophagales bacterium (assembly GCA_013297575.1). Taxonomy (GTDB): domain Bacteria; phylum Bacteroidota; class Bacteroidia; order Chitinophagales; family Saprospiraceae; genus M3007. The sequence continues at coordinate 1,983 of JAAFHO010000788.1, read as the reverse complement.
CCTTTTCCAGAATATGTTTCGGGACACAGCGTGGCTTCCAGTGCCGTTGCGGTGGTGCTAACGCGTATATTTGGCGATAATTTTGCCTTTACAGACGATACAGAAGTGGAATTTGATTTGCCGCGCCGCAGTTTTACTTCTTTCGAGGCTGCCGCAAGCGAGGCTTCTATCTCACGGTTGTATGGTGGCATACATTTTAGAGATGGGATTGAAGCAGGGGTTGTGTTGGGACGTAGGGTAGGGGAAACAGGGGTAGCTTATTTGTTGAGATAAAGTACCTCTTTTTGTCTATTTTCTTATTATTTTTGGTAGAAAGTGTATATTTTACTTAGAAAACGATCTGTATGTGAGCGATAAATTGAGATTGTGCCTTGAGCGCATGTCGGCGTGACTTTTCGTTCACGCCGACAATTAATTGCGCCCTGAGCGTAGTCGAAGGGCAGCCATTCGCAGGATTGCATTTCGGCTTCGCTCAATGCACAATCTCAATTTATCGCTCGCATACAGATCAATTTTCAAGTAAAATTCCCACTTTTTACCAAAAAATAAAAAATAGGGATAATTTTGCCTTATGTAAACCTAAAATAAATATAAATTTAAAACTAATGTCTAATTTGAGGAAATTATTCGGCACTATATCCGAAGCAAGTTTATCACGATTGTTGTCTAAGGTAAAAACTAACGATTTTGCAATAATTTCTACATTTCAATATGGAAATTCAGTTGAGCAAAATAGCCAATTAAACGCCCAATTATTGCAAACCATTAATGCTAGAAAAATGGGCGGTTATATATTGATTGGACATTGGCAGGAAGCATCCGATGGAGATACGACACCCGACCAATTAGATGATTCTGTCGAAGAATCGGTGGTATTTATTAGACCAACCGAGTTAAGTGCTGACCAATTTACTGCATTTATTATAGACATTTGTGAACAATTCAATCAGGATTCGATAATTGTTGGATAGGTTGGACAAGGTGTGTTTTTATATTACAAAAATGGGGAATCGCAAAAAGTAGCAAATGATATTTCGTTAAGCAACACGGAAGCAGCATATTCGCAAATGAAAAATAAGAAAAATATTCCATTTGTTTTTGATAGACTATTATATCCAACCAATAATATTGGTAAACAGGCATTTACATTGAAAAACATAAATTATGTATGAATTTAATTGAACTACAACAATTCAGTTCCTAAGCAAAACATCTACTTAGAAAAACAACGCACAAAATAGAGTAGGGTAGGGCGGTTCGGCTTCGCTCACCGACCCTACACCGCTCACTTACGACCTAATTTTGGTACATTTATCAATTTCGTTTTTTTTTGACGTAATTTTCCAATTTGTCATTGCAAATCATAAAAAAGCCAACAAATTCCGATTTTAATCACTACAACCTTACACATTATAATTATTCCAGTTTTCAACCAATAAAACACAGAAAACAACCATATTTACAAAGTTCTCTAAAACCCGGCAAAAACACACCCAAAACCCATTATTTTCTCCAAAAATTTCTCCCCCAAACCCGAAAATTACTGCAAAAAACACTAGAAATCCATTTTTCAGCATAAAACGTACAAAACACTCAAAAGGCTGTTTTTGCCCATTCTATTTAACATAATATATATTATGGAAAAATTATTATCACTTTTTGGGCATGCCACGCGCAGCCGTACACCTACAATTGGCGAAAAAAAGGACAGATCAACAATTCAATACACAAAAACAATTTTAAAAATCTAACTTTGCGCCCATTATGAATATCGCTATTTTTGCTTCCGGAGGCGGATCGAATGCCTTAAAAATTATTGAATATTTCAATGGTCATCCGCTCATTAAGGTTGCGCTGGTTGTGTCTAATAAACAGGATGCTGGTGTGCTGGATATCGCCCAAAAACATGGCGTACCAACGTTGATTATCCAACGCGCTGCATTTTATCATTCGGAGGTTTTGTTGACCAACTTAGAAGAATAT
>JAAFHO010000787.1 GCA_013297575.1 Chitinophagales bacterium | reverse complement strand
CCAGGGTTGTTTTGGTTGCGGGTATCGGCCAATGGTAAACTTCATATTGTAGGGCGAATATTGGATATTCAAATGAATGCGGTAGGTGCTATTTGGATCAATAACGGAGATGAAAACCATTTTAATACCAATATGATACGGCCTTCGATCAAGGAATTGGTCAATCAACGACCCGAAATAGAAAAACTAATACAACCGATTGCTTTCTTTGGCGGCCAGCCCAGCGAGGAGCTATCCAACTTTTATGTGCGTATCAGCGAGCGATTGCGTCATAAAAACAGGGCGATTACCCAGTGGGATATTGAACACCTCGTTCTCGAAAAATTCCCCTTTGTCAGCGGTGTTAAATGTGTTACTTCTAATGAATACCATACTATTCTGCCAGGTGAGTTGATTGTTATAGCCATTGCCCAAACCGAGGAAAAAGAACTACAACCCATGTTGGGTTTTCATCAACTTGAACTTATTCGAAATTTTTTAAAGGAAATTATCAGCCCATTTGCTCAAATTAAGGTCATTAACCCCGTTTATGAAAAAATAATTCTTCACTGCACCATCCGGCTTGCTAAAGGGTTGGAAAACGAAGAAGGGTTGTACAACAAACGCTTGCAGACGGAGTTGGCACAATTTATTTGTCCGTGGTTAATCCGAGGCACTATGAATCTAGGGCTGGAAATTAGTAAAAATGAAGTGCTATCTTTTATCAATAGCCGGCCATATATCAAGTTTGTAACACGTTTTTCCTTGATTAAAATCTTTGAAACCCCTAATACGCAAGATATAGACTTGTATGGCATCAAAGATACCAGTGGCGAAATGGGTACTACCGAAATATTAAAAACCGAACTGCCTTGGAGCGTTTTTGTGCCCGTTGACCAGCATAATATCGAGTTTACTAAAGAGGAGAAATACATCCCGCCCGCCGCTGCTGCCATAGAAGGTATGCGTTTGGAAACAGGTTTTATGATTGTTGACGACACGGCAAAACTCGATACAGCCCCCTCCCCTCCCCCAAATGATTCAACCGACGAAGAATGGTACATAGTGCTAAAATCCTCGTAAACAACACCTTGTATGTAGATTTTATATTTACTTCGTATTGCCAAAAAAAATACAGTCATTATGAAAAGTATATTTAACAGAGCAACCCTCAAAGGCTTTTTTAGTAAAGGAAAAATCCCCACCGAAGCCCAGTTTGTGAATTTGATCGATTCTATGGTCAACAGAATGGATGATGGTTTTGACAAAACCGATAAAGATGGGTTGCGCTTGTCGGCCTCTGGCAAAGACAATAATGTGTTGAGCATTTTTAAAAGTGTAGGGGAGCAAGCCCCCGCTTGGCAAGTATCCTTGAAACAAGAAGATAATGGAGCCAGTGGGCTTTCTTTTGATCAGTTAGTCATGGTGGATACCGACGGTAAAGATGTCAAAAAAACAGTACTTACTTTGGCTGATAACGGCAATGTGGGTGTCGGAACGAGTACACCCCGTACTGCCCTCGAAGTTGATGGAGTAATGGGCATTAAAACCCGAGTAGGAACCTACAAGGCCGGGCAAGTGAAAGGTGATGGTGAATGGAAAGACATATTGATGGGTAAAGATATAAAAGGTATGCACGCTTTTGAAATAGTAGCACGTATTGATGGCCCGCCCAACCGCGGCAAATATGCAATAACGCATGCCATTGCAGTAAGTGCTTTTGGCGGTGGAAGTAATCGTGTCAAACAAGTGCGCGCCTATTATGGTTGGTTTTGGAACCGGATTGAGTTCCGATGGCATGGCAATAAAGCCACCGAATTTACCCTTCAAGTGCGCACAAACTCCAACTATGGCGAAAAAGCAGACGCAACGCATAATATGATCCGGTATCATATCACTCAACTTTGGGATGATACGCTGTTCCAAGACACAAATAACCCTACCTGAATATGACGATACACCAAACAATAAAAAAGGAAAAATCCGATGCAATTTGCCTCGACTTTGATGCTTTGTACAAAGAAGGCATCAAATGGATTGAGCAATATTCCGGTGATCTTTGGACCGATTATAATACCCACGACCCCGGTATTACATTGCTGGAATACCTCTGCTTTGGTATTACCGATGTGGGGTATCGCTGTCATTTCCCAGTCACTGATTTATTGTTTTCCCAAGAGAAGAGGCAGTTTAACCTCGTTGACAATGCCTTTTTCCCCTTGGATAAAATAATGCCATGTGCGCCATTGACTACCGTGGATTATCGCAGACTGTTGCTGGACCAACTACCCGTAGAAGTGGATAATATATGGGTGCATTCACTGACCACCGCTCAAAAAAGCCTGAATGGATTGTACCAAATTGTGCTACAACTCAATGCAGAGACAACAGAAGCGCGCACACCAGAACAACAGAAAAAATATACAGAAGATGTAATCAAGGAGGTGCGCAAAATTTTTATGGCCCATCGTAACCTATGCGAAGATATAGATATTCATTCCATTGAGGTACTTCAACGGGAAGAACTGTCATTGAAGGGAACTATTAGTATTGGTTCGGATGTATCGGGAGAGCAGGTATTGGCAGACTTGGTTTATCAAATGGAACAGTTACTGGCGCCAAGACCTAAGTTTTATAGTTTTTCAGAATTAACAGCAGCAGGGAAAACGGTCAACGAAATTTTGGATGGCCCCAGTACAATGCATGGGTGGATCAACAAGGAAGAACTCAAGTCTGTGCGTTCGGTATTTAGTACCACCGAACTATCCGATGTAATTAGATCGGTAAGTGGTGTTCAAACTGTTGAAATAAATATAAGTATAAATGGCGTTAACCAACCATCAGGAGACATCCC
>JAAFHO010000786.1 GCA_013297575.1 Chitinophagales bacterium | reverse complement strand
TTTTACTAAAAACCATACATACCACCCGAAACGGAAATGTTTTCTCCCGTGATCCAAGCTGCATCTTCAGATGCGAGGAATACCGCAACTTTCGCAATATCTTCTGGCTGACCTCTACGACCAAGCGGTGTGTTGGCAATAAACATTTTTTCATACTCACTGCCAGTTGTAACACCTGCATCAGTTGCACCTTCTGTCTCCGTAGCACCGGGCAAAATAGAATTGACACGAATGTTTTTTGCACCCAATTCTTTCGACAAAGAAATTGTTATAGCATCTATTGCCGCTTTGGTTGCAGAATATAAGGAAGCTCCCGCCATTGGCATTTTGCTTGCACCCGAACTGATATTAATGATATTACCACCCTTACCACCAAATAGTTTCAACGATGATTGGATAGTAAGTATAGAACCCAAAACATTGACATTGAAATGCTGATGGAACACTTCTACAGATGCCTGTTCGATAGGTAAAAATTGTTGATAAACCGCATTGTTTACCAAAATATCCAAGGTGCCAAAAGCCTTCTTTGTTTCTTCAAACATCCTGATTACATCGGCTTCATTTGAAATGTCGGCTTGTACAGCAATTGCTGTGCCTCCATTGTCAGTTATGGTTTTTACCACTTCTTCCGCTGCTTCTTTGCTTGAAGCATAATTTACTACAACCTTTGCACCTTCTGTGGCGAATGCCTTTGCAATTCCTGCACCAATTCCTTTTGATGCACCAGTAACTACTGCTACTTTGTCTTTTAATTTACTCATTTTTTTATTTAATTTAAAATTTGAGCCACAAAGGTAGAATGGGTCAGTTATTATTAGTAACTTTGTACCGAAAAGTAACTGTAACATCGATGTAACAAAGTAACATTATGAAGTGTCCAACACAGGATTTCCAACAGGAAACCAAGAAAAAAATGAGAGCCGTTCAAGATTCAATGGATGTGCTAAATGGAAAATGGAAGGTTTCTATTATTTCGTCTATTTGCTGTTATGAAAAAAGGCGATTTTCCGATATTTTGAATGATGTTCCTGGAATTTCCAACAGAATGCTGAGCAAAGAATTAAAGGAATTAGAAATAAACCAGTTGGTAAAGCGAACTGTTTTAGACACTCAACCCATAACAGTTCAGTATGAACTTACAGAACACGGAAATACACTACACGCTATTATCAACTGTCTTTCTGACTGGGGAATAGCACACCGCAAAAAGATAGTCGAAAAATAGTCGTTATCCGTAAGTCAAAACGATTGGCTGTCAGGATTTCTTTATTATTATGAGAACGTCAGTCAACATAAAGTGCCTTGTATTGACTATTCAAGTGTTGGACTGTACTGTCGTTTAGCCTTGCAGGTAACTCATAAATTTGTGAAAGTTTTGCAGTACATTTTATATTGTGACAAAGTTAAGTGTTATTATTAAGTTCTTAATTAATGTACTCAGTTTTGCTCTTTATTTCCTTTTGTTCAATCGAAGAACAGATGCCTTTTTTTGATTGAACAGAACAATGCTAAAGAATAGTCAATAAATTCATCCTTTGGTAAGTTATCGAAAGATCTATTAAAGATCAATTGGGAGATAAATTCTTCTTTATACAAGATTTTACTACGTGACTATTGAATCTTTTTTGGACACCCTTCCAATTATGTTTTATGTCGATAAATATTTTCCTAAGATCTTCGTACATATATTTATTATTTGTTGTTGTTGCGAACTATAGTTTGCCGTCCCCCCCCAAACACCCCTCTATTGCCTAAAAACCCGCATTGTCACCACCACTTACCTTACCCTAGTTGCGGAAAACCAACTTATTAGTAACATAACCCGCAATAGTTGTTAATAAAATGTAAACAACTCAAGCAACCCTAGTAATTCAAACCCCTAACCAACAAACCAAAATATTAAGCCGTAAATACGCACGAAGCCCTGTCAGCCCCTCAAAAAAGAGACCGACAGGGCTTCGCCTATAATCTAAATCTTGTTTTTTCATTTTGGACTGCTTATGATTTAAGGCTGCAATATATGCGAATCCCGAACTACTCACCAAATATTATACAATATTTTTAAAAAATATATAAAAATCGTTTCTGGATACATAATAATTGCAGAAATGAACACAAGTATTTTCATCTATACGAGCCATTTTAACGCATAACCAAAATGAAAAGCAAATAAATTAGGTAACTGCGGTGTCGGCCACAACGCCTAATCGGGGTTTGAATACCATAGCCAATCTCCCAACCCTGCAATATAACACCCGTATCATCGACAAAGCGGACAATAGTACTGCATTTGTCCAACAGCCCTTGGAAAATTTGATAACGAAGAATACTAATTCCAAGCCAATCGCCTATCTTTGCACGCGAAAATTTTGTGTCGTACGCCCGACGCATACCCATCACACTAAAAAAACATTCTTATTTATGTTTGAAGAAAATATAACACCCCAAGAAGAAGCACCCATCATGCACCACGGGGTGGATGTAACGCCTGTACGCGAACGCGCAGAACTGGTGCGGGCCGAAATCGGTAAAGTTATCGTTGGACAAGATGATATGCTTGAACTATTAGTGACTGCTATTTTTGCAGGCGGCCACGTATTACTAGAAGGTGTCCCGGGCATTGCCAAAACACTCGCAGCCAAAATGTTAGCGCAATCTGTTGCCGCTCAATTCAGCCGCATACAGTTTACCCCCGATTTGATGCCCGCCGACGTAGTAGGCACGCCCGTTTATAACATGAAAACTGCGGAGTTTAATTTCAAACAGGGGCCTATTTTTTCCAATATCGTGCTGATTGATGAAATTAACCGCGCCCCGGCCAAAACCCAATCGGCG
>JAAFHO010000785.1 GCA_013297575.1 Chitinophagales bacterium | reverse complement strand
ATGCTCTTGACTTTGACACTCTTTTGATATAAATCAAGTATTTTATCTCAAAATCGTGTCAAAATCAAAAAGGACATTCCACTACAAAATATTCCAACTGGAAAAACATTCCAAAATCTGGAAAAAACACAATCCACAAAACACATAAACAGTTGCAAATCAATTACTTAAAAATTTGGAACATAATTGGCATTAAGCACTATTGTATTCAAGACATACAATAATGCACATGAAAAAGAAAGTAGCCATTATCGGGACAGTAGGTTTGCCAGCCAATTACGGCGGCTTTGAAACACTTGCCGATCACCTTGTTAAAAACCTCCACCAGGAATATGATTTGAGCGTTTATTGCTCTGGAAAGAAATACGCTAAAGGCAATCGCCCACCATCATACTTGGGTGCCAAATTGCATTACCTCCCATTAGAAGCCAACGGAATTCAAAGTATTCCATACGATACATTGTCTATATTGCATGCTTTATTTTATGCAGATGTGTTACTTATTTTGGGTGTAGCCGGCGCGTGGATGATTCCATTTGTTCGCTTATTTACCAATAAAAAAGTAATTGTTTCCATTGATGGTATTGAATGGAAACGCGACAAATGGAGCCGATTGGCCAAGGCATTTTTATTTTGGTCGGAAGGAATTGCGGTGAAATATTCACATATTGATATTTCAGATAACGAGTCTATTCAGGATTATACCGCCATGCGTTATGGCAGTTTGAGTCGGATTATCGAGTACGGCGCCGACCATACCCTACAAGTAAAACCGACGTTGGAAGACAAGGCAGAATTTCCATTTTTAAAACTACTTTATGCTTTTAAAGTATGCCGGATAGAGCCTGAAAACAATGTAGGTACTGTATTGGAGGCTTTTTCACAATTGCCCAAATATACCCTTGTGATCGTTGGCAACTGGAAAAATAGTGCTTATGGAATAGCATTGCGCGAGCAATATAAAGCATTTTCTAATCTTATCTTGCTAGATCCTATTTACGATCAACGCAAACTAGATGCGCTCCGCGGCAATGCTATGGTGTATATCCACGGCCATTCTGCGGGCGGCACCAATCCTTCTTTGGTAGAAGCCATGTATCTAAGACTTCCGGTTTTGGCATATGGTGTTTCTTATAACAGGACAACTACCGAGCATAAAGCACTGTATTTCAAAGATGGTAACGACTTAAAATGGCTGATCCAAAACACCAGCGTACCCGAACTAAAAGCACTAGGCGAAACGATGGGAGCGGTTGCACAGCGGCGTTACACCTGGAAACGGATCGCAGAACACTACAGATTGCTGATTATTGAGGCACTATCGGTTAAAAACAAGGGACAAGTAATGCCCGACACACAAAAAATAAGCAATTCGACACTACTAGATATGAACCTAGGCCACCTTACCCACCAGCAGGGCTTTTTTGAAAAAAGGTAATAGTTACAGAAATTCTATATTAAGTAATAACAAAGGCATTCTGAACAAATCCTTTATTTTTTTTAATTTTTCATTTTTTTTATGACCCAGTACATTACATACATCCTTTCCCCAATAGTGGCATTAGTTTGGGTACTTATTGCAACACCAGCCATCCGCGCCATAGCTGTAAAATTACACCTTACCGATCAGCCCAATGCGCGTAAAGTGCACAGCCAGCCCATTCCGTTGGTAGGAGGGATTCTGATTTTTGCGGCAACGCTGTTGTCACTTTTGATACAAGTCGCCTGGGTCAGCGACTGGAATACGATGTATGTACTGTTTAATGGCAGCCTGTTATTATTAATCACGGGCGTGATTGACGACAAAATAGATGTCAGAGCAACCTACAAACTGGCCATTCAGATTGCATTGGCGTGGTTTGTATATGCATCAGGTATCCATATCGAATCACTATACGGCTTGTTTGGTATTTATGCTATACCTACCTATGTACAGGGCTTGTTAACCATGCTGATTATTGTAGGCGTAGTGAATGCTTTTAACCTGACGGATGGTATTGATGGATTGGCCGGCGGACTGGCATTGATAGGACTTATTGCTTATAGCTTATTGGCATTTCATTTAGGCAAACATGATTTATTAGTCCTTTTTCTGGCGTTATCGGGTGCATTAGTAGGTTTTTTGCGGTTCAACTTTAGCAAAGCCAACAAGATTTTTATGGGCGATGCGGGGTCTTTATTTTTAGGTTATATTATGGTTGTATCCGGCATAGCATTGCTCCAAACCGCCGAAAATACGGCAAATAATTCTGTAACAGTAGCCACAGTGATTGGCGTTTTGGCATTACCTGTCATTGATTCCTTGCGCGTTTACAGGGGTCGAATCAAAGCAGGATATAGCCCATTCCGAGCAGACAGGACCCATTTTCATCATTTAGTGCTTAGTTTAGGCGTAAAACACCATATTGCCACTGCTTTTATTGTATTGGCCGCACTTTGCATATTGGGCTTTACGGTTATTTTTGGCTCATTGTTTTCACTTACGCTTACTTTAATCGTGTTATTACTCCTTTTTTCTATCATATCTTCCATTTTGAACTTAAATATGTCGGTAAATACTTGGCGTAATAAAATTAGAAAATTAGAAGAGTTTTAATCAGGAAGCCGCCGCCTAAATTCCCATAAGGCTATGGTTTCTACACATCTTTACATAGGTCGGAATCTATCAAAACTAACATGTTTTAATGCTGTTTTGTTAATAACCAGATAAACCAATATCCATAAAGGTGCAGCGCACCGTAATATTTGTAGCAAAATCGGCAACATCATGGTTGAAGGTGCAGCGCACCGTAACATTAAATTTAATATTGCGGTGCGCTGCACCTTCAAAACGCGGATA
>JAAFHO010000783.1 GCA_013297575.1 Chitinophagales bacterium | reverse complement strand
GCCTCTTCCGATGAATTATACATCACCGTAACGGGCAAAGGCGGGCATGGTGCTATGCCACACACCACCATAGATCCGATTGTGATTGCGGCGCATATTATTACGGCCTTGCAGCAAGTGGTGAGTAGAAATGCTAATCCCTTTTTGCCTACAGTGCTTACTTTGGGTAAAATAAATTCCACCGGCGGCGCCACCAATATTATCCCTTCGGAAGTAAAAATAGAAGGCACTTTCCGCGCCATGGACGAACAATGGCGCGCCGAGGCACAAGAAAAAATGAAAAAAATGGCGGAGCATATCGCCGAAGGCATGGGTGGTAGTTGCACATTTGAGATTGCGCATGGCTATCCAGTACTGTACAATGATGCTCCACTCACCGCTCGAGCCAAAGCCCGCGCTATTGAACTCCTCGGCCCCGATCGCGTTGTGGAACTTCCACTCCGCATGACCAGCGAAGATTTTGCCTTTTATACCCACAAAATTCCTGGATGTTTTTATCGTTTGGGGACGCGTAATGAACAAAAAGGGTTTGTATCGCCCGTTCATACACCCAGTTTTGATATTGATGAAACAGCGTTGGAAACAGGTATGGCCATGATGGCTTTTTTAGCCATGGACGATGCACAAATTTAAACATTAAAACCAGTAATACCATTGGCACAACAACAAACAAAAGCATTTTTACAACGCCTTTCCGACGAAGGTCGTGTTCCGCATGCCTTGCTATTGCTGGGTAATACAGGGGCGGGCAGCCTCGAACTGGGCTTATGGTTGGCGCGTTTCCTCATGTGCGAGCAAGCAGGCGCGCAAGGCCCTTGTGGCACGTGCAATGCTTGTCGGAAATCAGAGCATCATGTCCACCCCGATATTCATTTTTCGTATCCCACCATTGGTACCAATGCCGTAAGCACCGATTTTATCAAGCAATGGCGCGCTGCCATTACCGAAAATCCATTTATGGACGTAAATATGTGGCTGCAACTCATTGGCGCGGAAAATAAACAGGGCAATATCAACAAAGAAGAGTGCAATGCCATTATCAAAAAACTCAGCATGCGGATTTTTGAGGGCAAATACAAGATATTATTGATGTGGAGACCCGAATTTCTGGGTAAAGAGGGTAACCGCTTGCTCAAATTGATCGAAGAACCGCCAGAACAAACGCAATTTATTCTCATTGCCGAAAACACCGAAGATATTTTGCCTACAGTGCTTTCTCGTTGTCAAATCGTCAAATTGGACGCATTATCGGACGAGGAAATTATAGCAGGATTGGTCGAAAGGCGCAATATGCCCACCGACCGCGCCCGAAATATCGCTTTTCTGGCCGATGGCGACCTGCGGCAAGCCCTTCAATTGGCCGATAACGAAGCCAACGACGATTCCGCTTTTCTGCTCGATTGGTTGCGCAAATGCTGGCGCGGACACGGCCCTGAAATGGTATCTTGGACGGAGCAATTTGCAAAAATGGGGCGCGAAAACCAAAAACAGTTTATCCAATACAGCCTCCATTTTCTTCGGGAACTGATGAGCCTGGTGGCTACGGGCCAAACACAACTCCGTTTGCCCACCAATGAGTTGACGACCGCCCAAAACATGTCGAAGGTGCTAAATATCGAAAAAATAGGCAATATTGTAGAGATTCTCAACGATAATGCCTATTATATTGAAAGAAATGCCAATCCTAAAATTTTGTTTTTGGACACTTCTATTCGGGTACATGAGATTATGAAAGCGGGTTGATTCTCGGGTTTTCTTATAAAAATTTCAGGTGCAGCGCACCGCAATATTTGTAGCAAAAATTGGCAAAATCAGGTTTAAAGGTGCAGCGCACCGTGACATTAAATTGAATATTGCGGTGCGCTGCACCTTCAAAACGCGGAAAATTTATCATTTCTACAAATATTACGCGGCTCTGCCGCTGTTATAAGAAAACCCTGAGATTGATTAAATATTATGCGCCACTTTTTACAAAAGATATGCATGAAAACCCGTATTTTCGTCCTTAAATTCTAGTCATTTATACTTTTTTTCTATGTTAATTACATCACTTGACCAACTTGACCCTAATGGTTCTTATACCTACGCCGACTACTTGCTTTGGCAGTTTGAGGAGCGTGTGGAACTTTTACGAGGAAAAATTCGCCAAATGTCCGCGCCATCGCGGTTACATCAAGGTATTGCAACAGGTCTTACAAGGGTATTTGCGAATGCCTTATGGAAAAGTACCAGTAAAGTGTATGCAGCCCCTTTTGATGTGCGTTTGACTAGAGCATATAAAGATAAAGAAGTAATTACTGTGGTGCAACCCGATCTTTGTGTTATTTGCGACCCTTCTAAATTAGACCCACGTGGCTGTAATGGAGCCCCCGATCTTGTTATTGAAATACTTTCACCGGGCAATAGCAGAACAGAAATGCGCGATAAGTTTGACTTGTATCAAGAAGCAGGCGTACTCGAATACTGGATAGTGAACCCTACCGAAAAAATGATTCAGGTTTGGAAACTCAATGAGCAAGGCTTTTTTATCGGTCTGCCCCCCAAAGTAGAGGGCGATGTGCTGACCACTCCAATTATTACTAATTTGCAAGTAGATGTGACTGAAGTGTTTTGGGACTAAATAATCATTAATATGACTAAAGATATTTCCATAATTAGACAGGCCGGGTTTTTTAAAAAATACGAAACCCTTACAGATATTCAACTACTTGATGCGCTTTACGACGTACAAAAGGAAGCATATGCAAAGCAATTTAGCAAAGAGGAGTTCTATAAAAAATTTCGTATTCAAACCGACACCGACCGTCAACAACTTGATACGCTCTACGAACAACAAAAAGAGC
>JAAFHO010000784.1 GCA_013297575.1 Chitinophagales bacterium | reverse complement strand
CTCACCACTTCCAATGCACCACCCTCGCGCTGAATCGCCAGACTTGGGTGCAATACGCCATTAAAAGTCGTAGTTTTTACCATCGTATAATGGATCATATCCTCAAATACGATTTTTTGTCCAATTTTTAAGGCTTCGGGAAAAGCATAAGTGTCCATATAATCGCCGCTGAGGCAACTTACGCCACCCAGTCGGTATTGGTGCTTATCCTCCTTGGTCGGTTCAGCGTAGGCACCTCGTACACGCGGGCGGTAAGGCATTTCCAAGGTATCGGGCATGTGCGCTGTGAAAGAAGTATTCAAAATCGCGGTTTTTACACCCCTATTTTTTACAATATCCAATACGGTAGCCACCAAAACACCTGTGTCCCAAGCAATAGCACTACCCGGCTCGAGGGTAACAGATAGGTTGGGGTAACGTTTTTTAAAGGCTTTTAGCACCGAAATCAGGTGATCTACATCGTAGCCAGCACGGGTCATTAAGTGGCCACCGCCAAAATTAACCCATTTCAGTTGTGGTAAAAAATGACCAAATTTGGCTTCAAAATGCACCAATGTTTTTTCCAAATCGTAACTACTACTTTCGCAAAGCACATGAAAATGCAAACCTTCCACGCCTTCGGGTAGTCCTTTTTTGAAATGTTCTTCGGTAGCACCCAATCGGCCCGTCGAATCGCCAGGATTGTACAGCGCGGTTTCCACGGGTGACCATTCGGGGTTTACGCGGATGCCCATACTCACGTGCTCGGGGTATTTTTGAACTTTAGACTTGTATTTATTAAACTGTGCTACCGAGTTGAACGTAACGTGGCTCGAATATTTCAGAATCTTTGAAAATTCATTCGGATAGTAGGCCACACAATACGTATGCGCCTTGACCTGCATTTCCTCAAAACAAAGTCGTGCTTCATTCAGCGAAGAAGCCGTTGCGCCGGGTAAATATTGGCGCACCAACGGAAATGCGCTCCACATAGAAAAACCTTTGAAGGCTAAAATCACTGAAACACCCGCTTCTTTTTGAACGCGGTTGATCAGTTCGAGGTTGCTGCGGAGCAGGGCTTCATCCAAAACGAAGCAAGGAGATGGTACTTTTTTAATGTCGATCATAATTCAACCGCAAAGAAACGGCTTTTGTTTGATTTGTTCTGAAATTGTTTGATCTGGTAATTACAAGGAAAAAAAACGCTACCTTTGCGCCTCGAAAAAAGAAAACATGGAGCATAAAGAATCAGCGGCAGTCAGTGCGCCCGAATCACTGAATTTTATAGAGGAAATTGTAAAAAACGACCTTGAATCGGGCAAATACCCAAAGGTTTTGACCCGTTTTCCGCCAGAACCGAATGGTTATCTGCATATTGGCCACTGCGCCAGTATTGTATTGAATTTTGGTACAGCCGAAAAATTTGGTGGTGAAACCAATTTGCGTTTTGACGATACTAATCCAGTAACGGAAGAAACGGAATTTGTGGATGGCATTATCCAAGATATACAATGGCTGGGTTTTAAACCTGCAAGGGTTTTGTATGCCTCTGATTATTTTGAGCAATTATACGAATGGGCAAAAACCTTGATTCAACAAGGCAAGGCTTATGTTGATTTTTCTACACCAGAAGAAGTAGCCAAACAAAAAGGTACACCTACTTCGCCAGGGGTAGGCAACCAATACCGCACAACCAGCCCGGAAGAAAACCTAGCGGAGTTTGAAAAAATGAAAAGCGGCGCGTACCCCGATGGGCACTGCACGTTGCGGGCGAAAATCGACATGGCATCGAATAATATGCACATGCGCGACCCTTATTTGTACCGCATCAAACACGCACACCACCACCGCACCGGCGACAAATGGTGTATTTATCCGATGTACGATTGGGCGCATGGCCAAAGCGATAGTATCGAAAAAATAACGCATTCGGTGTGTACGCTAGAGTTTATTCCACACCGCGAACTATACGATTGGTGTATCGACACTTTGGGTATTTATCCATCCAAACAATACGAATTTGCACGTGTAAACCTCACTTATACGGTGATGAGCAAACGCAAACTCAAGCAATTGGTACTAGAAAATATCGTGGATGGTTGGGACGATCCGCGTATGCCAACGATTGCAGGGATGCGCCGCCGTGGTTTTACACCGAATAGCCTTAGGGAATTTGTGAAACGCGCAGGTATTGCCAAACGCGAAAAAATAAATGAAGTGGGCTTGTTGGAATATTGTTTGCGGGAGGATTTGAATAAAACCGCTTTGCGCCGTATTGCCGTGTTGCGCCCTTTGAAAGTGGTGATTACCAATTTGCCAGAAGGACAAACCGAGTGGATGGAAACCGAAAATAACCCTGAAGATGTATCAACGGGCAAACGCAGCATTGCATTTACCCGCGAATTGTATATCGAACAGGATGATTTTATGGAAAATCCGCCACCAAAATATTTCCGACTTTCGCCAGGTTCGATGACGCGTTTGAAATCAGCATTTATCATCCGTTGCGATGAAGCGATCAAGGATAGCGAAGGTCATGTAACCGAATTGCATTGCACGTATTTCCCCGAAAGCCGCTCTGGTCAAGATACTTCTGGGCTAAAAGTACAAGGTGTAATACATTGGTTATCAGCGGAACATGCTAAAAAAGCAGAAGTCCGCTTATATGATCGCTTGTTTCAAGTAGAGGATCCCGGTTCGGAAGACGATTTCAAAAAGAGTGTCAATCCAAATTCACTGGAAATCATCACGGATGCAATGGTCGAGCCGGCATTGTTGGAGAGCAATGAAGGGGATCGATTCCAGTTTATGCGTATCGGTTATTTCTGTAAGGATAAGTATTGCACACCGGAGCAGCCTGTATT
>JAAFHO010000782.1 GCA_013297575.1 Chitinophagales bacterium | reverse complement strand
TCTCTATGACAAAAAAACGCCTATTGAAATAAGTCCTAACCCTTTTGATAACCAAATTAGTTTGAAGCAGTTACCAATATCATCTAAGAATAAAGTAATTTATTTGTTTGATATCATTGGTAGATCGTGGACTCAGTACGTCATTCCCGAAGGAATTACTGATTTTATGATGGACGCAATATCTATCCCTACTGGTTTTTATTTTTACAGGATTGAATCGGATGGAAATATCCTACAATCTGGAAAACTAGTTAAATTTCATCCCTAAGCACTTGCTGTAACGAATTCAAACCAAAGCATACTCATTTTATTGATCCAATCTTTAATTAACTGTACGCCTTCTTTGTCGATAATCGTTCGGGCAAGTTCAGGCATGGCGATACCGGCCTCTTTACTATTCATCCGATAGGCTAAGATAGAATGGGCCGCATCTCCCTACTCAATTAGCCACTTCAATTATTTCTATATTTTATTGCTAAACGTGAATACGCAAAAATCGGGACTCGTTTTATCGGGTTCAACTGATTTTTTGAATTCAAGTTGCGCTAGGAGTTTGGTCGATTTTTGGTTGTTTTTATGGGTAAATGCGTTAATTGTTTGAACTTTTATCGTTTGGACAGCATATTCAATTACCTTGCTTGCTGCTTCCTTCATCATTCCTTTTCCCTGAAAGTGGCGCAAAAGTTCATACCCAATTTCACAGTTATTATGTTGGTCTGAAAATTCAAAAAGGCAAATAGTCCCTACAAATGTTTTACTTTCTGTTAATGTGATAACCCAATAAATGGATTCGTTTTTTTTGATATTTTCTGTTATGATATCAATAAAATGCCTTGCGTCTTCCACTGTCTTGCTGGGTTGTCTGCCTAGGTATTTGTTTATTTCGCTATCGGAACGCAAAGCAAAAATATCTTGCGCATCACTTAACAATAATTGCCGAAGCGTCAACCTCTCCGTTATAAGTGTGGGAAATGGCGTAAATAGTCGATTTGTCATTTTGTAGTGCTTTTATTATGTATTTGTTGCTGCTGACATTTGCTGCCTTGCCAAACTACTGTGTTTGCGAGCGGTTGGCAGAGAAGTGTTAGTTCGTCGCATTTATTTATGCATTAAATAAATTTCATCGTTTTTCTTATCACTTTCCTGCTTTTCTTTGATTTTATAGTGCGAAAAGAAACTTACATCAGTTATCTGAATTTTATTCAATGCTCCGTTGCTGACCAAGTTGTAGATTTGTTGAGATACAGTTTCTATCTTTATGTGATATATTCCACCTGACCAACCATGATTCCCATAAGTCATACTGTAATAATCGTTTCCAATCGTTTTAATGGTCGAGTAACTAAAATATGCGCCCGGGTCGCTAATGGTTGGGTGAATTGAATCGTGAAACGATAGATCAAATTTGTAATTCCACAATTCATTTACTAATGCTAATACCTCATTTTTAGTAATGGTATTGCTAAATTTAATGAAATAAACATTTGCCTCAACTTCTATTGCCATGTTGGGAAATTTATGGATGATCTTCCCCATTCTGGACTTTTTTGAAGAAAATATGGCTATTATTTTATCAAGTGTCATTATTGTTTTTTTAGCAATTCTTATGCCCCGAATGGTATTTCGAGCAAAATTCGGCACAAACATAACCAATTGTAATGAGTTAGTAAAACTTAGGAGATGAAAGTTTCCCTCACGCTTAGGTAACGTGGCATGTAGAGGTTTCGGTACACACAGCCTGTCCTACTCTGCGGGAGTGTGAGCGGATTTTCAGCACAAAAGTTCAATATAATTCCTGCTTTTGAACCTTGCACAAACGTTTCATAGAAGAACTGACTATTCCGTAAAATCAGTAAATGATTTTCCATCATATCGACATAAGCCAGTATTTCTCGTACCAAACCAAATGTTTCCATCGATGCCTTCTACTATGCAAAAAACACAATTGTGGCTCAATCCATCTTTTGTTGTAAAAAGTTTCAAAGACTTACCGTCATAACGCCAAACTCCACCATCTCCACCGTTTTTCATATTCTCGCTATTGTGACCAAACCAAAGGTTTCCTGCTTTGTCTTCAAGCATAGTAATAAGCGTATCATTTTTAATCCCTATTTTATCAGTGAGATTGGTGAACGCACTTCCATCGTACGAATAGACACCATGAAATGTGCTGAGGAATAATAAATTTCCATTTTTCCTTCTAATAATTGTACGAAAGGACTTAATACTGTCAGGTTTAAAATTAATCAGGTATTTACCATCGTAACGGCAAATGCCTTCACCTTGAGCATAGCCTGAAACGAACCAAATATTTCCGTTTTTATCTTCCAGTATACTTGTTACCTCTTTTAAGTATAGGTTATTATGATTGATTAGACTATCGTTATCCAAAAAATGCGTAAAAACTGGTGTATCATGATTCATGTCAGTTAAAGGGTTATAGATATAAACACCCTTATTTGTACCGAACCATATTTTTCCAGTTTTATCTTGCAAGATGCTCCAAACAAAATTATCAGCAGCTACATAAGTATAGGGTATTTTTTTTTGTGTGGAATTGCTGATCGTATTTGTAGCAATCAAAAAGGACTCAAAATTATTTTTTTCTGGTTGTTTACCTGACGGGGTATATCTAATGAGGCCATTTCTTGTGCCAAACCAGATTATTCCATTTTTATCTTCCATTGAACAAAGAATATCATTGTGACATAAGCCATCATTACGGGTAAAATTGGCAAAGGATTTACCATCATAATAATAGATGCCATCGCCCGCACTGCCGAACCACATATTTCCTGCCTTGTCCTTTAGCCCACATTGAACAAAAAAAAAACTCATCTGGAAATTCTGT
>JAAFHO010000781.1 GCA_013297575.1 Chitinophagales bacterium | reverse complement strand
ATTTTCGAGTTCCAGTTCGATATAGACGCTTTGCACCTCCGTCTCCGTTTTGGTCGCAATGGTATAAGGGCGTTTGAGCAAAAGGTTTTTTATCTCAACTTTGATATTTTTAATTTTCATAATTTTTAAAGTTACAAATGTTGGTCTTCTCCGAAGACGATTGTCCGGATAGAACAAATGGAATTATTTTTTTAAATTAATAAGCAACGGAATTACTTTATCCACACCTTGTTCTAGCGGTAAAAGCACCGGAATACCCAGTTGTTGTTCGTAATGCTGTTGGAATGTTTCGGCTTCTTCCAGTGAGCAGCGATCGGTGTTGAGCGCGAGGGCAATCACTTTTGAGCCATACATCTCGATCAATTGTATTTCACTCTCAACGGACGGAATTTCGCCCCAGGCCGGTTCATCGTGGAAGTACTTGCGCTTGGGCGCGTGTACGAGGATCACGTATTTGGCATTGGCCGATACTAAGTATTCAGAGCCGCATGGCCCGGTTGGGTTACGGAGTGATGATTGGCCCTCCAATAGGATCAAATCAGCGTTTGTTTCCTTATAACAAGACACAATGGCGTGCTCCATTTCGCCCGAAATAAAGTCATTGAGCGTAGAATCAAAGATAAAACCGTATTTTCCGCCTTGTAACCAGCCAGTTTGACCGGTGTAAATCATCTGCGCATTGATGCCCGATTTTTGGCAAGCCTCGATCAGAAAACGCGTTGTGGTGCGTTTGCCTAGCGCACAATCCATTCCTAAAAGCGCAATAATCGGTGCCTTTACACCATAAATACTCCCATTCCAAAAGTGGAGATCCGCACGTTTTTTAGGTCGGCGTACATCCAACAGCTCAACACCGTGTTGCACTGCTAATGCCACAATATCGGGCCTGTCATTGAGGTAATCGTGCAAGCCATTTACGATAGAGATACCCATTTCAATGGCTTCGCGTAAAAGAGCAAGCATATATTCCGGCAAAATACCGCCAGAAGTAGCGATGCCTATAATACAATAGGCCAAATCGGGATGTGCGGCCTTGGCTTCCGCTATGGTGGCCATTACTGGAATTTGGCGAGGCTTGCCGTCCAACACAATACCCGCATCCAAGCCTGCACTCACGGTATCAATGACGCCCACAATAGAAAACCGCTCACAACCCCGTATCAGGCCATGAGCGGTTTTGGCATTGGAGGTGTTTAATAAATCGGCGGTTAGTATAACTGCTTTTTTTGTACTCATATAGATTTAATTTAATGGGGTAAACCTACGAAGAAGTTTTTACAAATAGCCTAGTTCGTACTATTTTTCGTAAAAACTTAGCCTAAAATTCTTATTTTTTATCCACCAAAGCATGGAAAAATGCTTTGCACAATGCCCTTTTGCGCGATGAGAAAGTGAGGTTGTTGACCAATTCTATCCAAAGTATCGATTTGCCCATCCGACAGGCAGTACCTTGAATTTTAACGCATTAATAGGAGCACGACTTTATTTGTTTAAAGAAAGGTACCAGAGCGGCGACCTTTTGGTCAATATCCATCCCACTTCGGATATTAGGTTACACTTAAACGGTTCGAGTTAGCCATTTCCTAAAATTAGCGTATAAAATGTCAATGTTGCAACTCTTCTCTGAAATTGTGTAACGTTTTCAGTTCTAAACAAGCCGAATTTTGCAGTAATACTTTTACAAATTAATAGACCTTATACCGAATTAGTTTAGTACGCTGATAATAGTTAATTTTCGCCAAATCTTCGTTAAGTTTTTCGCCGAAAATCGCCCATTTCGACTGCAAAATTTGCCTTGATCTGACAAAATTTCCTCATTTCAGCATTACGACCCTAATTCGGAATTAGACGACGACGATGAAGCAATTGGTAACGAAGATGAAGAAAATAATTATTACAGCATTGGCGGTGATAATCACAATTATTTAGAAAAAAATCAATCAGAAAACAG
Organism: Chitinophagales bacterium; assembly: GCA_013297575.1. GTDB lineage: Bacteria > Bacteroidota > Bacteroidia > Chitinophagales > Saprospiraceae > M3007. The sequence continues at coordinate 901 of JAAFHO010000781.1, read as the reverse complement.
GTAAATTATGGCAATTTATTTTCAAATTACACGGCTTTTTAAGTATTCTCACACCAAAGTCCGTGATATAAATAACAATTAAAATGGCGCAAAGCGATACCCCAAAATATGTATTTTCAAAAGACACAGATGCCTATTTTCTGAGCGTTCATAAAGGTTATGAATTTTGTTCGCGTTTTTTTAGAGAAGCCTTTCACCCCCCTTTTCATCCCCGCGAAATCATCAATCAATGCTATGAAATTGGTTTAAAATCCCTGCCTTTAATTACATTGACGGGATTTATTATTGGTCTTGTATTTACCAAACAATCGCGCCCTTCTCTTGAAAGTTTTGGTGCGTCTTCGTGGCTACCTTCTTTGATGGGAATCGCGATTATAAAAGCATTAGGATCATTGGTTGCTGCCATTATTTGTGCAGGAAAAGTGGGGTCAAGCATTGGTGCGGAATTGGGGTCGATGAAGGTAACCGAGCAAATTGAAGCAATGGAAGTGTCTGCCATTAATCCCTTTAAATATTTGGTGACAACCCGTGTTTGGGCAGCTTGTATTACGATTCCTATGCTGGCATTGTATTGCAGTTTCATAGGTTTGGTGGGGGCTTACGTCAACGTGCGCGGACACGAATCGACGAGTATAATAACGTTTTATCAAAATGCCTTTTCAAATGTTAGTTTTATTGATATTTATTCATCCGTAACAAAATCTATCGTTTTTGGCTTTACGATTGGCATTGTTGGCTGTTATAAAGGCTTTAATGCCACGCAAGGCACTCGCGGCGTGGGCAAAGCGGCCAATCAAGCAGTAGTATTAGCGATGTTTTTAATCTTTATTGAAGAAATCGTTATCGTGCAAATAGCGAATTGGATTCAATGGTTTTAACCAATTACAAAATATGAATAATA
>JAAFHO010000792.1 GCA_013297575.1 Chitinophagales bacterium | reverse complement strand
ACACACCGTATAAGTACCCGGTGCCGAAAAAGCATGTACTGGATCGGTGAGGCTGCTGGTACCTCCATCCCCGAAATTCCACTGCCACTGCGTGGGTTCGTAAGTGGATGCGTCCGTAAAATTGACCACAAGTGGCGAGAGCGTATCATCCACAGCATACCGAAATATGGCCAGTGGACGGTTATCTATGCCTAAGGAGTCGCAGGTAGTGCCGTCTATGGGGCCTAGGCGGTAGTTGGGGTAGTAGATGGAAAATGTAGTAGGTGAAGGCGTTTCGTAAGCCCTTTGTACTACTTTACAGTCCAGTCCAGCACGATTTGGGTATTCAATAGTATGGATATAAGCCCCTCCAGCCACTATATAAGTTTTACTGTCATAGCCATTGACCATTTCTTCAAATTTAGTTTCATAGCCATAAACTGGATCCGAAAAACCATCCCATACACCTACCTCTATTTTACTGGCACTTATATCCGAGGCATCTGTATCGAACTGATAAATAGAACTATTTTTATTGTCTGCGCAATATACATATCTGCTATTGGGAGAGAATATAGCTGGGGATGTATAGATATCCTTTTCGTAAAACTTGATAGGATTCGATAATAAGCCATTACAACGGTCAAAATTATAAATTACTAATGGAGAAAAAATCTGAGCATCAATGAATGTAAAACCGCTTGTCGAATCAGAACCCATTGTTGGGTTATCAATCCATTGTGTATCTTGAACCTCCAATCCATTTGGCGTGAGTAGCCAACGAAAAAAACGAGGCTCTAAATTATCTCCCAAAATAATCCACCAATCGCGGCCATTGGCGTGTTTGCAAGCAGCTGCTTTTTGCAAACAACCCTGTGATAGTATTTGGTCGCTTACAGTAACCACTAATGAATGGTCGGGGTTTATCTCTACGTTATGGTATAATGCTTTCTTATGGTAACAATTATAAGTACTTGGCGGCTGCCCAGCAGGTCTTGTAATTTCATAGTTGAATATAATATACTTGTTCTCAGTATCTGGGATTGGTAATGCAAATATCTCATGTGGAGCATTTACGGGAAGTAATAACTCACAAAAATAATCTCCCTGATTAATCAAACTAATAGAGTCAGGAGTATTAATTGGGTGAATCAAACATCCATTTGAAAAAAAAGTATTTTCACCACGAATATCACTCATCGTTAAATTTGTCCGGATTACTGCAAAGTTATTATTGTCTAATTTTTTTATATTAGGTGATATGTTTGAAAAATCAATTGTGTATTGTTCAAATCCATAAGAACCAGATAACCATTTAATATCATATTTTTGGGAAAAGCAGGTATGCCAGCAGGACATGCCTACTAGAATAAGTATATATTTCATCATTTATTTTTTTGAAAAAGATTAGAGAATAACGGACACAAAAAAAGAGCATCAAGCGAAAAAACAAAACTCCGCTCGATGCTACATTTCTAACTGGTTTGAGATAGCCCTAAAAAATTAATGACGAACCACTACGGATTGGGTAGCAATGGTGCGCTTGTCTGTAAATAAATTAATGGTATATACACCATTGGGGTGGTTACTTAAATCTATGGATAATTGCTGCTCTACAATGGATTTCTGAGAGAGCACTGTGCGCCCCAACTGGTCATATACCGCAACCGTGATCTCTTGCCCAGCAAACTCGGCAGCGAGTAATATGTTGAAATAACCTGCGCTCGGATTAGGCGAAACCATTATATTATGCTCTTCAGATACAGAAGAGCCACTCCTCCCTTCGCTACTAACGCAAGCAGCAAAATTGAGTACCTCATCCCGTAACAGCTGGCGGCACATGGCTACTGCAGGCCCACCTGCAATAGGACATTGCTCGGCGATAAACACCAAATCACTGTGCATTTGGGGGGTATAGTTTTCACCAATTACCAAGGATTGTAGATATATATTGTACAACCTTTTTAGGTTGGTGGCACTATTAGTTTCTGATGTTATGGTATTTATATCTGCCGCTAGGCTACTGGCTTCTGCTACCAATTGTGCCTTCCAATTATTGGCTAAGGCGATCTGATCTAGGTCAGCCGCAATTAAGTTTGCCGTTAATAAGTCCCTTTGTTCATTCAATGATGACAATACACTCGGGTTGAGTTCCGTAGCAATACTGGCATCCAAAGCACTAATACTATTTAACAATACCTCCCTATTGCTCACCAATGTAGCATTGGCGGCACTAAGGGCTGCATTAGGATTGAGCAAGGTTTTAAATGATGCCTGTGCATCCCAAATTTGTTGGATACTTGTATTTTGTATATTGGTCATAAATGATTGGAGTATGGCGTGTTGGTTCACCAATTCCGGGTAATCCAGTAATTTACGGTATAGGTCATACCGCGCTTTCCATGCCCGTTCTGTAGGATAAGTGGCATTATTGTCAAACACGCCACTTGCTACTTCTAGGTCGCGGGTAGTAGCAATAGGTGGATTGGTAAACTGTGGTGGTGCTGGACAGTTGATTTGGCAGGTCACAGTTGAACTATTTGGAATAGTAGTAAACCAGCTTGTTGGAATAACGGATGAAGGGCGTTCATTATTGGTAAGCCTAACAAAATATTGAGATTGGGCAGCAGTAAAAGGATTCAAATGCTCAGCTGTAGTAGGCCCACTATTATTCAACCATCTATTACCAAACGATTCAGTAAGTGATCCCTGCGGGCTAGAATTGCCGTCAGCGGCATACACCGTGCCTTTGGTGTTATTTTCCATTATATTGCACCTAAAGTTGGAATTGGTGCAAACACCTGAAAACAAAGCACCTACACCGAAGCCTT
>JAAFHO010000780.1 GCA_013297575.1 Chitinophagales bacterium | reverse complement strand
GTTGACCACGATTTTGAGGACAAACAATTTTCTTCGTTTTACAACAATACCATCATTCAGGGCTCTGTGAATGGCGAAGAAGAATTGGACAATATGCTCAATATGATTTTTGCCAAAAATGAAGTAGCCGAATATATTTGTCGCAAAATTTATCGTTGGTTTGTCTATTATAATATCAGTGCGGAAGCAGAGCAAAATGTGATTCAACCGCTCGCCACTATTTTTAGGGACAATAATTACGAGATAAAACCTGTGATGGAAGCCCTGCTCAAAAGCGAACATTTTTACGAAACCATGCAATCGGGTTGTTTTGTCAAAACGCCTGTGGATATGGTACTCGGCACTATGCGTTCCTATAATGTGGAAATTCCGGCTACCACTACTTGGGATAGTTTCACAATGCGTTATATCCTGACTTATTTCATGTCCGAAATGCGTATGTTACCCGGCGATCCGCCGAATGTAGCAGGCTGGCAAGCATTTAGGCAAACCCCACAATATTATAGGCTTTGGATCAATGGCGACACCCTTCGGCTGCGTAATGTGTTTACCGACGTGATGGCCGCATATTATTTTGAATCGGACAACGATAAAATGTCGATTGATTTATTGGCCTTTACCGCCTCTTTGAGTAATCCGAGCGATCCGAACGAAATGGTGAACGAAGTAACCGATTTAGTACTATCGCAACCATTATCGGTGACAAAGAAGTATTTGCTCAAGACCATTTTGTTATCGGGACTGCCCAATGATTCGTATTGGACCAACGCGTGGGACGATTATACCAGCAATCCCAACGATGATATGGCGAAGGAAGTGGTTTATAGCCGCTTGCGCAATTTCCACCTTTACCTCACCCGTTTACCGGAATTTCAACTGGCCTAAAACATGAAAAGAAGAGATTTTATCCGCAATGCGGGCCTGGTGGGCTTAGCGGCGCCAATTACATACAATGGGTATTCGATCAATCCGATTGCCCAAAATTCTTTTTTCACCAAATTGGCCGAAAATGCCGTTTTGAGTGATAAAATTATGGTTTTTATCGAGTTATCCGGTGGTAACGACGGTTTAAATACCTTAATTCCGGTCGATCAATACAGTAAACTTGCCCTCCACCGATCCAGTATTTTGATCCCGGAAGACAAAGTATTGGCCATGAGCGGCGTGAGCGGAACTGGCTTGCACCCTGCTATGACGGAGGTGCGCGAAATGTTCGACAATGGCCTCGTTTCTGTTGTACAACGCGTGGGTTATCCCAACCAAGACTACTCGCATTTCCGGTCGATGGACATCTGGATGACGGGCGCAAACAGCAACCAATACCTCGATAATGGCTGGCTAGGGCGTACCCTAGAACTGGATAATCCGATGTACCCAACTGGTTACCCCAATGCCGATAACCCCGATCCGTTGGCGATTCAAATTGGTTCGGTAGCACCCGTTTCTCTGATGGGTAGTGCATTTCCAATGGGTGTTTCGGTGGGTAACCCCGACGAAATATACGACCTCATCAACGACTATGTTGAACCCGCTCCAGCTACGCCTTATGGTGACGAATTGACGTATATCCGCACGGTAATGCAGAAGACCAAACTGTATTCGGAGGTCATAAAAGATGCGGCCACAGCCGGCCAAAATTTTTCGAGCCAATACCCGCCAGAGTACGAAAACGAATTGGCAGATCAACTAAAAGTGATTGCAAGATTGATCAATGGTGGTCTTACAACACAGGTGTATTTGGTGTCGATTGGCGGTTTTGATACCCATAGCGAACAAACCGTTGAGGGCGATCCACAATCTGGCAACCATGCCCAATTATTGCGTCAGGTGTCACAAGCGATTGGGGCATTCCAAAACGATATTGAACTCATGGGCAAGGCCGATAAAGTATGCGGTATGACCTATTCTGAATTTGGCCGCACCATTGCTGCCAATGATAGTATTGGTACCGACCACGGTGCTGCTGCGCCTTTGTTTGTGTTTGGAAAAGGTGTAAAACCGGGTATTATTGGCTCGAACCCTGTTATTCCCACCGACATCAATATATCTTCGGATGTGGATATGCAAAACGATTTCAGGTCGGTATATGCCAGTGTATTGCAAGACTGGTTTGGTTTGGCCAATCCGAGCGATATACTCTACCAGCAATTCCCGATTTTGCCCATTTTCAAAGATACTGTTCCAGTTAAAGACACCGCAGGTCGCGATCCTTTTGGGTTCAATAATTATCCCAATCCAGTACGGAGTAACACAACGATCACGTTCACGATTCCAAGTGGTATGGTCACGATTACCCTACTCGATAGCCAAGGACGCTCGATACGAAAGATCGCAGAAGGTACTTATCCGGCAGGTACGCACAAGATCATGTTTGATCGGCAGGATCTAAGCAGCGGTACTTACTACTATCAATTACGATTGAATGGTATAGGTATTACTCGAAAAATGCTGGTGATATAGACAGATATAGAGTCGGCGTGAGTTGAATCACGCCGACTCTTTTGTGGTAATCACTCCTCCCGCAAAGCCTCCGCCGGATAAATCCAAGCCGCCTGCCTACTTGGAAAATAAGAACACCCAATCACCAAAGCATATACCGCCACAACCGCCAGTACCATAGCCAAACCATATACCCCAGCACTCACATCAAATAAATTTAACAATGGAAACTGCACCGCAAAAAACAGCCCCAATATCAGACCAAACGTAGCAATCATAGCCGTTTCGCCAATAATTTGCTGCATAATAGCCTTTTTTGTAGCACCCATAGCGCGTCGAACACCAATCTCCCCACGGCGTTGGGAAATATTCTGGAACAAAACACCAAATAAGCCTAGCGCCACATTAAACACCAAAAAGC
>JAAFHO010000078.1 GCA_013297575.1 Chitinophagales bacterium | reverse complement strand
TGGTCGTTTTGCGAAGTAAAATAAGAAGAAAAGGTGTTGAGCCGCACGCCAATTTCTATCACTTCGTGTTGTGCATTGGCAAAAAACGCGGTTTTATATTGGACGGGAACACGGCCATCGTGGTGAAATTTGACAGATTCTATGCTGTCTATCTCTTGCTCCGATTCAGGCAGGATTTTCTGCTGCCAACCAAGCGGACTCTCTGTGCCGTACGCCTGTAGATCATTTTGATAGGTATAACCCAGTTCCTGTTCCACCAAATATTGGATACCTTCGGATATTTTCATTAACATATCTGGTTTTCCCGGACGAGTACCATTTAAAAAACTACTCAACCATGCAGTTGATATTTTGTAACGGCGTATAGTAAGTTTGTTAACTATATTACTCTGACCATAGTACATCGTTGTCATTAATAATTCGCAACCCTTCTTAATAATGGCTTCAAAATGAATAGTATTTGCTTGTTTTTCGTTCTTTTTTGGCATGATCTTGAAAATTTAGTATTGCACAGTTTCGTAAAGTAAAGCCCCAAAGTTCTAACAAATATCTGAATTTACATAACAAAAAAAGCCACTCAGTACCCAAAAGTACCAAGTGGCTTTTTTAAAACATTAAAATACAACCTTTTGTGAACTAAAAAAAAGCGAAGCGCCATTCTACGCTTTTGTGGACTATTGCGCTCTTTTGTGGTAGAAAAAAGTGTACGCTACGTCTATAAAATAAGTTATAAATTGCATTTGTGTTTTCAAGAATTAAAATAGGCATTTATTAATCTATAACCATTCACACTATTTTTTCCAAGGCAAAGCATTCACTTTTCGCCCACATACCAAACCCAAGTCAACACCCACTTCGCAGTCCATCCGAAAATGCACCCCAAGTGGTACGCGAGAAATCGCATTTTCCTCAGCCATATCGTAAAATGAACCAAAAAAGCGAGGTGTACTCAGGAATTCCGAGCGTCCATTGTGGCACTTGTCAAACATTGCATAGTTATTGCCAAAAATACTCGTCAATATCTCTGCACCTGCCGCACCCATCGTTGAGTGACCACTAGGAAATGCAGGAAATGAAGGCGTTATACCAGTAGCCCCTGTCTGCGGATCTTTTAACGCTGGTTCGTAGTTAGGGTCGATCACACGTTTGATATAGGTCTCTGGACGTTCTACGTTATAGTAGTATTTGGAGTGCCAACAGGCCACCGCTGCATCGTTGAGTGCCATACCTGTTTTGGCATTGCACACAATAGCAGTCTCTAAATCGCTATCTTTGGAGGTATAGACTTGGTTGGCCACGGCAATCCAACGAGGGCCGGGGCTAAAAGTGAGATTCAATATGTCATCGCTCCAAAATTCACCAATCCATTTATCTTCGTATGTTTGGTTAACACCGCTCCGGGCATATACTTCCAATGCCTGTGCGTATAACTCCGATGTTGGTGATGCACTATAAGGTATGGGCTTTTCGCACAATTTGTCGGTTTCTTCAATCGCAAACGTACGCGCCTTACCCCAATAAGGGAACATCGGGCGGCCAGGGCCGGGGAGTGTGGGTGCCCAATCACCATCCTTAGCATAATGATCCTGCCAAGCATAGTTATTAAACGGATCAAGAAATGCATCATGACCAAATGGATCGGTTTTCGACCATTGCCAAATAGCATCTCCTACATTAGCTCCATAAGCCTTAGACGCTTCTACGCGCTCCGATGTAGTTTCCGATTTAAAAGCAAATTCCAGTTCAGATGCTACTTTGTCGATCTCCGCGAGGTAAGTATCGTCTTGTGTGGCAAAAAATCGGCGCAATAAAAATTCATGTACACCACTGGCCACTGCTGGCCAATAATAATCCGTTTTTGGATCAGCGGCGGGAATCGATAAGCCTTGGTATTGCGTGGCCAAAGATTGGTATTCGGGCATTCCATTGATACATGCCTCGTAAGTCGCTAATCCGATAAGCCCGAGCGCACGTGGCGCGGGCCCTGGGCGGTAACCTGCTGCATGACGCTCAATATGAAGGAATACATCGTTCCATTTGGAAATAGTGGTATGCTTGAATGTCGCGGCTGTTTGCGTTGCTTCGGGGCTGGGTTCATCCTGACAGGCAGTAATGAAAAGGCCACAACTTATGAATAAAAGGAGGGCTAGTTTGTAATTTTTATGCATTTAAGTAAGAGTGGTTAAAGCACTTTGCATGCTATAATGGTAATGTAATAATAGATATAAGAGGTACTTAGGTATTTTTTAAAAGCAAAAACAATGCCAATTTGTAGGTCTTTATACGTATAATACTAGAAAAGTTGCACCTTTGTTCCTGAAATGAATTGTATCCTTGTTATATATGGATTCAAATTCATTTCTTGGCTTTTAATGAAAATATTGTTAATCGAAGATGAGCGCAAAATGGCGCAATCGGTTCGGCAGTGGTTAGAGGAGTATGACCATGTAGTCGATTGTGCTTTCGATGGAAATTCGGGAGCGGCAGCAGCACTCAAAAATACATACGATGTCATTGTTTCGGATGTAATTATGCCCGAACAAAATGGTATCGAACTTTGTCGTAAACTGCGCCAAGCAGGTATTAATACGCCTGTTTTGATGATTTCGGCATTGAGCCAAACCGATGATAAAATAACGGGTTTGGATGCTGGAGCAGATGACTATCTCGCTAAGCCGTTTGAAATGAAAGAGTTACATGCCAGGATCAATGCCTTGGCTCGACGCAGGAATATCCCGGTTGTAAATAGTAACAAATTGTTATTTGCCAATGTTGAACTTGACCTAGATCTGTACGAGGCTTGGCGCGCTGGTAAAAAAATAGTGCTCACACCAAGGGAATTTGAACTCATGGTCTATTTCATCAAAAACCAAGGCCGTATTATTCCTAAAATTGAAATTCTTAAAAGTGTATGGGATTTAGATATTGAAATTAATACCAATGTAGTGGAAGTATATGTCAATTACCTGCGCAATAAAATAGACAAAGGTTTTGATCAAAAATTAATTCATACCCATTTTGGTGTAGGTTATGTGCTAAAAACGGAACTCTAACCAATAAAATTTATCATTCAGAAAAAAAATGCCACAATACCTCGCCCATATCGCGTTAGTCATCGATGATTATGATTCTGCCATTGAATACTATACTCAAACCCTAAGTTTTACGCTCGTGGAAGATACCCACCTGAGTACCACCAAACGTTGGGTGCTAGTTGCACCTTCAGGCTCTACAGGCTGCAGTATCTTATTGGCACAAGCCGCTAACGACGAACAAAAAACTAGAATTGGAAACCAAACTGGCGGACGCGTTTTCTTGTTCCTCCACACCGATGATTTTTGGGCTAATCACAACGATTTAATAGCAAAAGGCGTGGAATTTGTACGAGAACCCGTAAAAGAGCCTTATGGCACCGTTGCGGTCTTCAAAGATAAATACGGTAATTTATGGGATTTGATCGAGCCAGTGAAAGTGTAAAAAGGGCAATTACTTAGCCATATTTTTACTATCCACACCAGCCAAAATAGAACCACCATATTTGCTCCCCAATCCCTTTAAATAATCCAAAGAGGTTTTATCGCGGCTATTGAGCACCGCATTGGCATTGAATACGGCTACCACTTTATCGGCAAACGGAATCAACTCCTGCGCATCCGAAAACTGGTTCAAAGCAGCCGCTTCCAGAAAAATATAATCAAAATGTTCTCCTAATTCATCCAAAAATGACTTAAACTGATCAGGAGGAAGCATTTCAGCAGGAGAAATATGGATGCCAAAATGGGCAACTACCATCACTAATCCTTGTCCTACACCCACCAAACTACCCGGATAAAAAGTATCGGAAAGATCGTGCTTGCGCAATATTTTGGCCACTGGCCCAACATGTTTCGTGTTGGGATTGGCCAATTCACTAGGCAATGGTGTCTTGAAATTTGTATCTAAAATCAACACTTTTTTATGGTTGGCAGCCAATGCATTAGCGAGGGCATACCCCGTTGATGTTTTTCCTTGTTGAGGGCGCGTACTGGTAAATAAAAACACCTTTGCATTCATCGCAATGAGCTGATTGCGCATTTTTCTCAGGTTTTCTCGGTACTCGCTAAATTGCGGCATTTCGCCGTTGGTAGAAAAAATACGTTGAAAATCAAGATCGGCCATTTTGATAAATGGCGTATAGCCCAATAAGGGCAAGCCTCCTGTGTAACGGCCAAACATTTCGGGCGATTGGATACTATTGTCCAAAAATGCCAGCCCAAAAAGCGTCAATACAGATAATGTACCAACGACAATAGCCGCGAAAATACTCAACAACGTCCGGCGATTAGGCTCCGGCCACTCGGGCAATTGTGCATTTTCAATCACATGCAATGGGTTTTCGGCATTGGCCAAGGCCAAGTTCGCATTGATCAATTCGTCATTTACTTTTTTGAATTCCTCATCCGCATTTTCTTGATCGCTACTCAATCCGGTGGCTATCTCATCATTCGTAACATATACACTGAGTTTATCGGTGCGTTGGCGGATTTCACTTTCAAGCGTACCAATAGATTTTTCCGCCTCAATGCGATCCATATCCGCTTGTACTTTTTCTTTGAATAAGTCTTCTTTGGTGCGGCGGGAGTCTTCATTTTTATTGGATTTACCCAAATTACCTGCACTACTTTGCAACGCCATATCCAATGAGTGCCGTGCACCTGCCAATTCGGCTTCTAATTTGGCATCTTTACCTCCGGTGGCAGTACTTTTTTCCGTAAGTGTCCGAACTTTGGCATTTAGGTCTGCCACATTATATTTATCCACTACCCTTGCTCTGGTTTCGCCGGCATCCATATTGCCACGGGTATCGATATATTGCTGTATTTTGCCCACGGCTTCGGCACTCGACAATCGTTTGGATTCCGCCTTTTGTTTTTGTAATTCCAAGTCGCCAATTTGTGTCACCAATTCCTCACTTTGCTTGCCCAATGCCGGTAAACCTTTCTTGTACAAATAAGCATAACGTCGATTTTTGATGGTATCCACCACCGCCTTTTTTTCGGCTGCCAATTGTCTGTAAAACTGTACATTTTTACGTTTTTCCCGAACCGAAAGATTCTGGTAGTAATTCATAAACAGATTTACATACGCATTGGCTATATATTGCGAGAGTTTAGCATTTTCTGTAACAAATTCGATGGAAAGGTAATCGGTTGTGCCTTTGCGTTTTACGGTCAGGCTGCGCCCAATAGCATCGTGGTCGTAGCCATAAGTACGCGAAACACGATCAATTAAATAATCTAATTCTGGGCTAAAAGCAGGATCGCTGATGCTGTCCAGTTTGATTTTACCCAATTCAACACGCAATTTTTCCGCATCTTCTTGAATACTAGAGCCATAAATAGAAAGATCTGGCTTGCGGAATGGCCAATCGGTATTCGTGCCTTTTTCAGCATTCAGGTCGTGCTGAAGCATGTAAAGGCTGAGTAGTTTAAAACTAGAACGGGATTGTGCGAAGTCGATAAGGTTGGAAAATGCGTTTTCGATCTGAAACTGCTGTACAAAGGCATCATCTCCATTAGAGTTGAAGCCTTTGTAGTTCACAATACCAGTCGCCATGATGATATTCGCCTTATAGCGTTCAGGTTTCTTACCGATGAGGTAAAAAACAATGCCTGCGGAAGCGAGCATGGCCGATAGTATCAACCATTTGCGCCGACTCAGGATTTGGAGGAGGTGACCAAAATCCATACTATGATAATCAGTTTCAAGTGCAAAAGTAGAATTTAGACCGTACAATTTTAGCATCTAAAAATCTACAGGGGAATTGGATTAAAAAAAAGTAGTGTAAGTATTGCCCCGTTACAAGGGCGCTATTAAATAAAGGATTAAAATAAAAGGTTGTAAATGTATAAGCAAAGGTCGTGCCAATTATTTTACGGTATTCAGTTGTTGTGGGTGTTTTGATAAAAAAAATATTTTTATTTTTAGGTTTTGACTGGGAAAAGTTGGTATTGACACATTGTTATAGCAAAAAAACAAACAAATCCACAAAATAAACCCCAATAACTGAATAACACGTAACTTTGACCCATATATGAAATTTACTGCCATCATCGAAAATTTTAATACGCCTTTGTGGACATACCATTTAAAGGTGCCTTTGGCCATTGCCGATCATTTTTTGGACAACGGTACACGTCGTGTTTATTGTAAATTAAATGGAAAGCGCGAGTTCCAATGCGCTATTATGCCCGCAGGAGATAATGTATTTTTTATTTTGGTGAATAAAAAACTCAGGGAACGGCTCAAACTCACCGATGGCACCGAAGTAAACGTGACTTTGCGCAAAGACGATAGCAAATACGGCCTTCCAATGCCCGAAGAATTGCAGGAAGTGCTCAACACCGATCAAGAGGGTAACGACCTGTTTCAAGCACTTACGCCAGGCAAAAAACGCTCCCTTTTGCATATTGTAGGCACTTATAAAACAACCGATCTCAAAATAAAAAAGTCACTCGTAATTATTGACCACCTGAAAATGACGGGCGGCAAAGTGTTGTTTAAACAATTGGGTGAATCGTTGAAACAGGTTTAGTTCCCTGTTTTTTTCATAATCGCGTTTGTAAAATTGGCTTTATTATCCAATATCACCTTATTTTTCTTCTTTTCATCTTCTGTTTTTGGGTTGGCAATGGTATCTACTTTTGATAACCATTCTAATGCTTTTTCGTAGTTGCCCAGTTGTGTGTAAGAATAAGCCAAATTAAATTTCCCTTCATCGTATTTGGGATTGATATAGGTTGCCTTTTCAAAATAGGGAATCGCTTCCTCGAATTTTTTTGCAGAAGCCAACGCCGTAGCGTAATTGTTCAGTACCTGAAAACTCCAAGGGTTGAGTTGCAATGCCGCTTCGTATTTTTGTATGGCCTCTTGTTCTGACCGTTTTAACTTGTAAGATGCCGTACCTTCATACCATTCAAATGGAATGGCAACGTCGTTATATTCCAAAAACATATTTTTGGCGGCTTGTGCTTCTTTCATTACGGTGTTGTAATCTTGCTTTTGGTAGGCAATGGCCATTTTTACATTGTGCATTTCTCCAGTAACGCGGTACCAGCCAATCACGGTATTAAAAACTAAACCAAGTACCAATAAACAACCTAAAGGCATCTTGGCATTTTCTGGGAGTGTGATGGAAGGCATTTTTGCCCAAAAACCTGCGCCATAATAGGCCGAAAGCGCAAAAAACAAAGCCAATATAACTTGCATTTCGATGCGTTCTCTCGGAAAATCAAAATATTGGATAATACAATAGCCGAGTAATCCAGCACTAATAGCCAATATTTCATGTGTCTTATCCCTATGTTTTTGTAACGCCCAAAGCAACGCCAAGGCCGCCAAAACGAAAAGCAATATAAAATAAGTAACCCCAATAATGCCCATTTCGGCCCGTACTTCCAAGTAATCATTGTGGGTGCGGGTAAAAACAATACCTTTTTCTTGTAAACGGAACGCACCTTGAAGGGTTTTAGACGGTAACCAAAATTTCCAACTGCCATTGCCCACACCCCACCAAAAATGATCTTCATTGAGCAAATTTGTTTTATACCATACAAATTTACGCTCGTTTGCAGAGGCGCTTTCTCCATAAGTAAATGGATTGAGCCGTTCACTAAGGCTATTTCCTTTACCACCCATCATAGCAAGTGCGACCAATAATCCGATCGCTGCCACACCAATCGGCAGCCAACGCCGTAACAATACAGGCCGAAAACGGGTATCCAATATGCCGCGCCCGAGGCCATATAGTAGGGTAGAGACCCCTACTGCTACATAAACGGTACGTGTTTGGAGTAATAATATCAATACCAATAGTACGATGATATTGATGGTTAAAATCCGAAAGGAATTGATCTCTTTTGCAAGGAAAATATTTAATACAAGCAAGAAAAACAAAAAATCACTGGCCAAACTTTTATTGCCAAACACACCCGAAGCATAATTATATAAAGTTTCATTATCCAAACCTGATTCGGAAAATGAATATGCAATCTGCCCTAAAATAAGCAAACAAACGGCCCAAGTTAAGACAAGGACAACCATCGCCATTTTTTTTCTAACAATGGCCTCATCCATATAGAAAAATTGCCGAAATATCCAGTACACCGTAAATAACAATAAGGTTTTTTGTGCAAAAAAAATCCCCTCCGACCAACTAAATGCATAAAAAGCCGAAGCCAGATTGAGGCCATACCAGCCCAGCATCAGCCCATCAAAAGTGCGCAAACGCCAGTCGGCACGCTTAAAAAGGTCGGCCCGAAGTACATATAGCGAAACGATTAAAGCAACGGATAAAAATAAAAAACGTGGCGCAAGGTATCGATCAAGGCATTGCCAGATTAAAAAAAGTGAATTGGCAAAAATAACCAACCACAATACCAAAGAGTGGCCATTGTATGGTGTAGAGGAAGCAGCAATAGGGACTGCGGCTTGTGGAGCGGTTCGTTTACGATCAGGTGTAGCCATAATAGGGCTGCAAAAATAGCAATGTTTTTTTGTAAACACTTAGCCTGCTCACATTTCAGTCAAAAATTACCTGCTTTTTTGATCCGAAACTACAGGACTAAGGGTTTACGTTTTTTTCAAAAGAAAAATTTTGCAAAATATTTTGCTGTGTCGATTATATTATACTACCTTTGCGGGCGTTTTTAGCAAAAGTAGTAAATTTAAGATAAAATATAATGGAATTAGTAGCCGTTCAGGGACATAGAAAAGAAGGTTCCGGTAAAAATTATGCAAAGCAAGTTCGTCGTTCTGGTTTAGTACCAGCCAATATGTATAAAAGCGGTGGTGGCGAAGCAGTACAATTTGCAGTAAGCATTGATGATTACCGCGCATTGATTTATACGCCACAATTTAAACTTGCTGAGGTTACCGTAAATGGTACCACACACAAGTGTATCTTGAAAGACGTTCAATTTCACCCAGTATCTGATGCGGTAATCCACATGGATTTCCTTGAGTTAGTACCAGGCGTGAAATTTACAGCATCAGTACCTTTGAACTTTAAAGGACAATCACCAGGCGTAAAAGCAGGTGGTAAGTTTATCGCAACATTGCGCAAAGTAAATATCCTTACTACACCAGAAAAAGTAGTGGATTCTATGGATGCCGATATTTCTACGATGGAATTGGGTGGTACTATTCGTGTACGCGATATTTCTCCAGTTGAAGGCGTAGAAGTAACAAATGCTGGTGCGATACCAGTGGCTTTGATCGAAATTCCACGTTCACTTCGCGGTAAATAAGATAGTTTTTGTTGAGCATTGCTCAGGAATATTTATTTTTTTTAAAATATATGACATGAGTCACTCTGATCGTTCGGGGTGGCTCATGTCTTTTGTAGGCCCAATCTTTAGAAATACCTATGATTTTACGCTTTTTGATCTTCTGTTGCATCGTTTCCCCATGCGTACTCGCTGCGCAATCATCCACTCCATTATTATTTAAATGGTGGATCGAACTCACAGATAAAAAAAATACGCCTTATTCTATTGATCGGCCTTGGGAATTCCTTTCTGCTCGCTCCATCGAACGGCGTGCCAAGAACGGTTGCCCTACAAAATTGGAGGATCTCCCAGTTGATCCAGCCTATATTGCAACATTGCGAGCGGAGGGTTTTGTACTGCACGGGGTCTCCCGCTGGATGAACGCTGTTGCTATCATTGCTGATAGTGCTAAGGCGCTAACGGCACAAAAATTGCCTTTTGTGCGTAATATAACTTGTGTAGGGCGCGATATAAAGATTAAAAACCCGCCTAATAGACCTCAAAAACAACGTAAACCGTATCAGGTAAAACAATCCGTCGCCGAAAAATTTGGACCATTAGGATATGGTGTTATTAACCTAGAACCACTGGCTACTCCATTTTTACACCAATTGGGCGCACGGGGCGAAGGTATTTGGATCGCAGTAATGGATGGTGGTTTTGTTAATGTGGATACGATGCCTTTTTTTGATAGTCTGGCACTCCATAATCGGTTATGGCCTGGTCCCGATTTTGTAGAGCGCGATCGATCGGTATATGAAAGCGCACAGCATGGCACGTCGGTTTTATCGGTCATGGGGGCTAATTTGCCCGGTTATTTTGTGGGGGCTGCTCCACAAGCCACGTATTTTTTACTCAAAACGGAGGATACCGGCGGCGAATTTCCGATCGAAGAGGTCAATTGGATACTCGGTGCCGAATGGGCCGATAGTATTGGGATTGATCTGATTAATGCTTCACTTGGCTATACTACATTTAGTAATCCAGTGTATAACCGGCCTTACGCTGCACTCGATGGTCGATCAACGATTGGGGCAAAAGGAGCCACCATCGCTGCTCAAAAAGGCATGATTATTTGTAACAGTGCGGGTAATTCGGGCGATGAGCCTTGGCATTTTATTGGTGTTCCCGCCGATGCGCCAGGTATTATTGCGGTGGGTGCTTTTGATACCCAAACCAATGACCATGCGTCGTTTAGTTCCTTTGGCCCCACGTCAGATGGACGTATTAAACCGGATTTGAGTGCACCGGGCTTAAATGTGGTTACGGCAGGGAATGTCGGCGAAGAACTTACCATGTCGGCGGGTACGTCTATTGCCGCTCCGATATTAACTGGATCAATCGCCGCTTTATGGAGTGCATTTCCCAATAGTACGGCTCAACAAATTAAAGATGCCGTATTTACATCTGCAAACCAATTCGAACATCCCGATAATAAATTGGGTTATGGTATCCCCGATTTTAGTTTGGCATGGGTAACCATGCAAGGTTTAAAGGTGTATGGTGACCGGTATTTGGCTGGTTATGATGCAGATAGTGGTAGTATGAAGTTTTTGTTTTTTCAAGAAACTGTACGAGACAATCAAGTGTTTAGTGTAGAGGATATTTTTGGCGTGCAACAAACCGAAGGCCGTTTGAAAGCACAAGGGAAAAATCCGCAATTTGTAACTGTTCAAGGTTTGGAGCAATTACCTGCTGGCGTTTATTTTTTACAAGCAAATGGAACACGGCATCGTTTTTGTAAGGTTAAATAAATTTTATTTTATAAGCACATATTAACAGTTGATAAAAATCCAAGAACAAAAACTACCTTTGCCGTATGAAACAGTGTATTTTTTTAGTCATATCTAGCTATTTGCTTGTATTTTTTACGGCTTGTAATGATACACCTAGCACAGTGACCGCGAATGCGCTACAAGCCGTAAGTGTACCAACTAAGCCGTTTACTGGATTATTTTACTACGATAAGGAGGTTACTCGTTTTGTAGATTGCACAGATGGTTTATCGTATGCTGTAATGGATTCCACCTCAAAATTGAAGCAGTTTTATGCCGATGCAACACAAATGATGCCCTGCCAAGGCGAGCCTGTTTGGGGCGCTGTCCAAGGCCGAATGGATGCCAATACATCTCAATTTACAGTACTAAAAATTGACAGTATTGCCGCTTTAAACAAGTTGAATGCTTGTATTCCTTTTGATTATTGGTGTTCTGGTACAGAACCATTTTGGAGTTTGTCCATTTCAAAAGCAGGAAAAGCAGCATATTTTAAAGATGTAAGTACTGAAAAAGGTTATTCTTTTAATTATTCAGAACCCGTGCAACAGAATGGGGGACTTTTATACACTTTAGTAAATACTGCAAACACTAAAGAGCAGATGGTTCTTTTGATTAAAAAAGAAGATTGTAGCGATGGTATGTCGGATATATCCTATAAATACAGCGCATCCATTCAATTTAATGGCAAAAAATGGAAAGGTTGCGCTGAAAAATGGGGTGAAGTACATACTGAATAATGTTTTGTATTAAAATTTTCCTAATTACCCAAATGTCTGTAACTAATTGTTGAATGAAGTCGTTTTGTGGATAAATAAGCAGCAGTAGCATAATGCTCAAATGCGTATCAAATTTTCAACTATTACGATGAAAGGAGCAAAAACCTAAATTAAATGTAGTCATGGATCAGTCAAAGGCTCTTGCAGCCATAGAAATATTAATCGGTGAAGGCGATACCGAAAAAGCACTTACCCAATTGTTAGCACTATTGGATAGCAACTCCGATTTTGAGGAGTTTGCACAAACGGTGCGTGTTAATCAAGCCGATTTTTTTCAGATCAAATCGCAGGTTTTACGCGGTACGATCTCTACCGATAACGAGCGTACTGCCAATAACCAGATCAGGGACAATGTGTTTACGATCATTAAGCAGGTGAAAGCGGGTAAAAATACATTCGATGAAGTAGTTCCTGAACCTCGTCAGGCTTGGCGTTATTATGTGGCAGGTGGTGTTGCTACCTTGGCACTTACACTTTTAGGCTGGAATTTGTTGAACAAGCCTGCACAGGAGGGTTGTCCGCAATTTGGTAAGGAAAAAACAATGCGGGTATTGATTTTACCCCTCAAAAAAATGGAAGGGCAAGCAAATGCTAGCTCCGAGGTGGATCTTTCTATTGAGATTAATAATTTGATCTTGGGCGATAATCTATTGAAAACTAGAGCAGAGGCAGACGTAAATGAGCAATACGATATTAATAAAAATTTCCCGAATCCATCCGAAGCAGCCGCAATCGGCAAAGATTGTGGCGTGGAAATGGTCGTTTGGGGAAAAACCCTAATTTCTAAAGATACGATTGAGGTGCGTTATCGTCTGGTACAAAGTAAAATGCCAAAGGATACCTCTGCTATTCCCAACTATCTGAACAATATCAAGGACATTAGTCTCGAAGGCGTGCTGCGATCGGATGTCAAAACGATTGCTCGTCAATTGTGTTCTGTCATTGCGATGCAAGAAGGAGAAGTAGATATTGCAGCCAACTTTTTGAGTGTAGCGAGCAATAGTAAAATGGTAGCAAGCGATGCTTATCCTAATTTCGCTATTGATACCAGTTCGCTGCTGCTTAAAGCAGAGGCGTATATGATGTCGCCGGCCAAAAAGGACTCTGCTTTGCAAATTTATAATGAAGTATTGGCTTATTACCCAGATAATTATCGGGCATTGCGCGGACGTGGATTTTATCACCTTGATCACAAAAACTATACTGCAGCGGTTCAGGACTTACACTCTGCCCAACCCGACCCAAAAAAGGCCGATCCATTTTTATTGAAGGTACGTACGGATGCTTATTTACAAGCAGGATGGCCCGAATATGCCCGTCGTGATCTGGAGCAAATCAAAAAAGATACCGTTAATGATACCAAACAAGAATGGATCAATAATAAGGAGCGTATCATTCAGGATAGTATAAAAATTTATGAAGTGTTGTTGCAGGAATCAGCAACTACTGCAAAATCTAAGCAAACTAAAAAGAGAACAGAGGCAAAACTCAATATAGCAAGGGCCAATATTGCACTAGGAAATCCCGATGAAGCCGTTAAATATAGCGAGAATGTCAATATCGCTGAACCTACAAACAAAGAGGCGATAGAAACAACGCTCGAAGCTTACGCTCAAAAAGGCGATATCGAAAAAGCGCGCGAGACCATCAGTAAAGCAGACCGAAGAGGAGCCGATACAAAATCAGTGAAATTTAGGCCAGCGGCTATTAAGCCATTGGAATTGAATAAAGGTGGTGGTAATTAGATTAATACCCC
>JAAFHO010000779.1 GCA_013297575.1 Chitinophagales bacterium | reverse complement strand
ATCCATTTTTTTAAGAATAACGCTATAGGTCGCGCAATCATGGCAAAAATACATACATTGCGCGATCTATAACGAGTTTTGATAAGTATTTTCTAAAAAAAACGCTTTTTTTACTCAAAATTGTATCTTAATGCGAATCGTGGGTTATATCAAAACACTGATTTTTAAGGCGTTACGTTTACGAAACCTTCAAGGTCAGCAATTTCCCATGTGACATGCACCTCGTTGTTCAATGGGAGAACGGATAAAACGGATTTAACGGATTAGAGCGGATTGTTTCAAAATAATCCGTTTAAATCCGTTTTGCTATCCTCTATCCTGTCTTAGTTTTGATCCACAGGGGACTATCGAATAATATGCTTCGGAAAATCTCCCACCGTTGCGCAACAAACCTGCTCCATCACCTGCTGCAACTGCGTTTTCAAAATAGAAATGGTATGATCGCCACCTTCATCGCCCAAAGCCGCAACCCCATACATAAATGAACGACCTAAAAACGTAAATTCCGCTCCACTGGCCAACCCTCGCGCCACATCGGGGCCGGAGCGCAAACCGCTATCGAGCATGATTTTGATTTTGTTTTTGTAGTTTTTGATAATAGGAGCAAGGGCGTGGATAGAGGATTCACCAGCATCCAATTGCCGTCCTCCGTGGTTTGATACAATGATCCCATCCAAGCCAAGCCGAATAGCCATTGCCGTATCTTCTTCGCTAGCCACACCTTTTAATACAATCTTTCCTTTCCAACGGTCGCGAATAGGTGCAATTTTTTCCTCATTAACACGACCCGAAAAAGTCTGGTTCATGTACGCACCCAATTGACGCATATTTAAACCCTTAGGCATGTATTTTTTCATGGTCGCAAAATTGGGCTGACCATGCAGAAGCGTGCGCAAGGCCCAATTGGGTTTTCCCATAATTTGCAAGATATTGGCCAATGTCATTTTGGGCGGCATCGCCAATCCGTTGCGGATATCGCGTGGGCGATAGCCAAAACTAGGCACATCGCAGAGCACTACCAATACCTTGCAACCAGCAGCCTCCGCACGGTCGAGGATATCATCGCGTAGAGCATTATCGGCCGGGTGATAGAGTTGGTACCAAAAATTACCCTCCGTTAACGCGCCGATGGTCTCGATATTTGCGGTTGTAACAGTGCTTAAAACAAAAGGAATATTGTGTTTTTGGGCCGCTTTTGCTAATATTTCGGGTGCGCCCGGCCATATTAAACCTTGCAAACCCACCGGCGCAATACCAAAAGGCGCATCATAAACATGCCCAAATAGTTCTGTTCGCATATCCGATCCGCTGTGTTTGCTGAGGTAATAGGGTTTCAGTTCCACTTCGCGGAGTTCGGCGGTATTTTTATAGAGGTTTATATCCTCGTTGCAGCCGCCATCGAGATATTCAAAAGCAAAGCGCGGTATGCGTCGTTGCGCACGGGTGCGGAGGTCGTCGATAGAAGGGTAATTAGTATTGTATGTTAGTTTCATAAAAAGTCTCTAATAAATTAGGTGTAAAATAAGTAAGTCTGGTTAAATAATCGACACTTCTTGAATCAACAATTTCCTACTTTAAAAAAGGAGATATCGATTATTTCAGGCAAATTAATTATTTTCTGTTTATTTTTAATGTGTTACTTGATAACGCTATAAATTGACGACTTACCGATAAATTAACCACGAAGTGGTTGAACTTGAATAGCCCTGAATGAAATTCTGGGTTCGATGTGTAAGTGTATGTTTAGCAACCCTGAAAGGGGTTGAACTTAATGAAACGCCCATAATACGTTGATGTTCAACTACTTCGTAGTTGTTAAATATTACCGCATTCTTAAAACCCAGAATTTCATTCGGGGCTATTCAAGTTCAACCACTTCGTGGTTAGATCATCGCTAAGTTGACGACATTAAAATTCAAGTCACGCCGACATTAAGTAGGTCGGGCTAAATAATCGACACTTCTTGAATCAACAATTTCCTGTTTTAATGAAGGAAGTGTCGATTATTGGAGGCGAACTACTTCCTTAGTACACTGTAAATTAAATTTGTATTCTTTTCAAATTTATCAAATTTGCGGGTAATGGTTTTGTATTCCAATGCGTATGCACTGCAATTGCCGCACCCAAAGCCGTTGCCTGTGCGACGGTTGCTACATAGACCTCCATATTGGGGAAAACCTGTGCCAGCAAGGTCATATAAATTTCATTTTGTGAAAAACCGCCATCGACAAAGATACGCTGGATTGCAGTATTTCCAATCGCCAAACGTGTTGAAGTAGATTGTTTTTCAATGAGTTGGCGCATAAATTTTATATACGCTACAATCGAGGGGCTTTCTTCATTTTCAAAACTACTTAAATGTTCGCTTTTAACGGCTTTATAAAAATTTTCATCCACACCAAACTCCGCAGCAATGCTTTTTACCGATTCATCATGTTCATTTCCGCCAAAATACCGCGCCGCTTTAACGGGTTTCCCTTCCATCGTCATATAGCAAAGGTAATCTTCGAGCAATGCTTCCGCCGTGAGCGGTTGTTCGTTGAATGGATTGAGCGAAATACACCAAGTCCCCGTAGAAATCAGTATAAATGGTTCGTGAAAGGTAGCCAAATAAGGGATCAGTGCCGCAGAACTATCGTGCAGCCCAAAACCTGTTGTGCGCGTATCGGTATCAGATTTTAAAAATTTATCTGCAATATTTTCCGTTTTTACCCACTCGTGATAGTCGTTTTTTTGAAAATCCCAAAGCATAGTGTGGCAGCCGATGGAAGTCATTTCGGTAGGTGGAAGGTGTAACGAGCCTCCAATCAGAAATGCGATATACTGTGGCAGGTGTAATGACCATTTTATCTGATTGAAAACC
>JAAFHO010000778.1 GCA_013297575.1 Chitinophagales bacterium | reverse complement strand
GGCACCGTTGTAGATGCGGATGATCTGATGGACGAGGTCATCAATGCAGCGCGTGAAGAAAGCAAGGAACGCGGCGAGTTATCGGCTTTTTCTCCCGAAGAACAGGAAGAAATGCTGACCCGTGTGGGTATGGCGGCATTGAAGTATTTTATGCTTCGTGTCAATTCGCGCAAAAGAATGGTCTTTGATCCCAAAGAATCTGTTGATTTGCAGGGACAAACCGGTCCATTTATCCAATATGCTTACGTCCGTACCAATGGTCTTATGCAGCGCGTAGCCAAAGAAGGTATCGATATGCAAAATTTTAAATCTTATACGGATTTCCAGTCGAGCGAAAAAGAACTCCTTAAGGTGCTTTATGAATACCCTGCAGCAGTGCTACAGGCCGCAGACGAGTACGATCCTTCTCATATTGCCAATTATTGCTACAATTTGGCTAAAACGTACAACCGTCTTTGGCACGATGTAAAAATCATTAGTGCAGAGACTGTGGAGGCTAAGGCATTCCGTTTACAATTGAGTAAGGCAACGGGTATGGTATTACAATCGGGGATGCGTTTGTTGGGGATTGAAATGCCGGAGCGTATGTAATTAATGCCCCATTACAGCCTTTAAAGCAGCACCCAAATCCAAATCATCTTGTTTTTGGCAATAATATTTACCATTTGTCATAAGCATTTCGGCCAAATATTCTTGTTCTGTTTGGCCTGGTGTTGGGATTAATATCGCCTTTTTACCCAGCACTGCTAAATCCATGATGCTGCTATAGCCCGATCGGCAAACAATAACGCCACTGCGCAACAGCACTGCATTGATTTCTTTTGAGGTAAGATAAGAGACTATTTCCACGTTTTCGGATACGAAGTGGTGGTATTTTTGCTTAGGGCGACCTTGTACAATAATAAAATTATAATAAGGCAATGTGATGGCTTGCTCTGTAAGCCTTTGTTCCAATATAGACCGTTGTGGTTCAGGACCAGAAAGTACAATAGCCACATCGTATTCTTGTTCATCTATTTCCTCTGGCACCTGCATACGTGAGAGCATACCTATATAGCGTACCAATGGCTTGCGCAGGGGTGGATGCGCGAGTTTACCTGCCAAATTATCCGCTCCAGACAGATCGGGTACCCATATTTCATCAAAGCGCGTTAATACTTTTTGAAGTACAGTATTTGTTACCCACTGCAAAGCACGGTTAGGGATAATCAAATGCAACTGATGTGTCAGGAAAATATTTTCTGTATCGGGATGATAACAGCCATATCGGTTATCTGAAATGATTTGAGTAATACCATA
Organism: Chitinophagales bacterium; assembly: GCA_013297575.1. GTDB lineage: Bacteria > Bacteroidota > Bacteroidia > Chitinophagales > Saprospiraceae > M3007. The sequence goes on along the minus strand of JAAFHO010000778.1, from coordinate 1,566 downwards.
TTGTCGCACCAATTGCGCAACAACTTTGCGCTCTGCCTGAATTGCCCATAAAATACGGGGCATTTGGCGCGCAATATTCAAAACCATATTAGGACTCTTATACTGAATCTGATATGAAGGTAATTCTTCTACCGTCAAATGAGGAAATTCAGCCCGTAATAAATACATCGCTGCGCCATCAGAGGCGAGTATAACCTCCTTGCCTTCTTGCTGCAATTGCCTAATGATTGGGATACAGCGGGTTGCATGGCCCAGCCCCCAATCGAGGACAGCGATTAGTATTTTTTGGTGAGCCTCCATAAGCGTGGTTTTTGCCAAAGAATACCCTCATTCGCGATGAGCCATGTTTGTCCGCTAAAAGCCGATATGGACTCAAATTGTCTTGAAATAAAGACTTTAGGAAGGCGTTGGGTGGAAATTTGCCCTTTCAAATAATCACTACCCGAAAATCCAGTAATAAAATAAGCATTGGTACGGGTATAGGGCAGCCAAAATTTGCGTAACTTAAAATAGTAAGCAATCAGTACAAGGGTTTGTCCATCGGTGCTTATTGCGGCACCACTTACTGCGCGTTTGGGCAGATAAAGACTATCGCGAAGGGTTGCTATATAAGTGCCAGGTAAAGCAGGGATCGTATAGTGTTTGGTAAAATGGTTACCTTTAAAACGGCTTTTGGTAAATATATGGAGTGTATCGTGGACACATACAAATGCTTCGGAGTCAAAACTGCGAGCAACCTCTGTACTAGGTGGAAATGCTTTTTGATCTGGATAGGAAAATAAAATGGAATCTATGCGGCCAGTTGTAATATGGTAACGATAAAATCGAAGTTGTTTTCGCTTGCTCAAATTATTCCCAATATCACCAATCCAAAGGTTACCTTTTCCATCAGATTGAAGATCTTCCCAGTCATTATTGGGTATTGGTAAGCGTCTTTTTTCTAGTATTTTACCCGTTTTAGGCTCTATTTTGTAAATATCGGATGTATTTCCACCATCATTTAATGCCCAAAGGGACTGATCTGGCAAACAAGCAATCCCAGATATTTCTTTTAATTCCGCAGGTAATTTCACCTTACGGTGTTGAGCAGCAACGCTCAAGCACGCCCCAAAAAAGAAAAAAAGAAAAAAAGAGGGCTTCATTGTACAGGATTTTCTTGTAAAAATTTTAGGTGCAGCGCACCGCAATATTTGTAGCAAAAATGGGCAAAATCCATTTTAAAGGTGCAGCGCACCGCAATATAAAATTGAATATCACGCTGCACCTTCAAACATGATTGTGCTTTAATAGCGTATTTCTACACTCGTCTTGATAAAATAAAGATGAGTGTAGAAACACGTTATATTTCCTAGGCGATTTCCGCACCAAGGTTATCTGTATCTATAGGAGCATAAGCCGTATCGACGGGAGCGGGTTCAGTAGCAAACGGTCGTTTCCCGATAATTTCTTCGAGATCGGTGCGGTGCAATACCTCTTTTTCCAAAAGAGCAGCCGCTAATAGATCAAGTTGCGCACGGTGTTCGCGTAGCATATTCTTAGCGCGGTCGTATTCTACTTCGATCATAT
>JAAFHO010000777.1 GCA_013297575.1 Chitinophagales bacterium | reverse complement strand
ATTAGGAACGGTGTTGGAATAAAGGTACAAATTCAGGCTTCAGATTTTGGTCTCAGATTTTCTGTTTTTTTGCGCGAATAGCCTACCTATTTAAGTAGAAAAAGAGGAAATATGAGGGCAAAAGATGTGCATCAATCTGTACCTTTATTCCAACACCGTTCCTTAGACAAGAAAAAAGCCACCCCGTGCTCAATGGGGTGGCTTAAATTTCACAACTTCTACTGTTTATTTGGTAAAATGGTCTTTTAGCGTATATCTATTTTTGCTGTTCCGATCAATTGCTGATCCGTGGTCATGCGTACAAAATACAATCCAGATGGCAAACTACCGCGCTGAAAACGCCATGTACTGCCTTGGTTCATTTGGGTAGCCACGGTGCGACCATTAGCGTCCAAAATATCGAACCGAACGGCTGTTCCAACGGGCAATTGTTGCACCATTAGATCCACGTAATCCGTCACAGGATTTGGACTTACTTTTATTTCCGCACCTTTCCATACTGGCTGCCAAGCCGATACCAGTAAAGGAACAAAAGAGGTATCTACTCGGTGATGGGTCGTATTGGTGGTAATAGGCGCATTGAAATCGAAATAAATATCTGCTGTATTGTAAATATCCGTTCCAAACGGTACATTTTTTTGCTGTGAAACGCGGTACGATACAAAACCTTGCGACGCAGCCAAGTTGGTCGTGCTATCGGGCAGTTTAATATTATCGAACGTAAACTTCATATTTGCACCTGTTCCATAAAAATCAAAACGATACGGATGGCTAGATGGGCCAGGAATAATCGTTTTAGGGTCGAGCCAAGGCGAAAGTACATCGCGCAAAACAACCGTAAATGCGGTATCGTTGCCAGTATTTTGGAAACGAATCATGTATTCAATATCGGTATTGCGCTCCATTTGTTGCTTTATACCAAAACCTTTTGGCTCGGCTTGTTTGTCGTTGGGATCATAACTGCCTACGTTTTCAGTGCAGTCAATATCTATCCACCAATCTGCGTCATCTTGTGAGAATTGGGTGACATAACCTGTACTAAAATTCGCATTAGTGGTACAGCCTTCTACCGTTACTGATGGATATGAAAGACCTGGGTGGTTGGCTTCTTGTGTGGCCTCTAAGCGCCATGTGCTACCATTTGCGGGTACTTTTATGGTATATGGTTCGTTGGGAACCAATATAATAATAGGCGGTGGACTGCTCATGCGCATTACAGCGTCTTCAATGATAAGGTATTCCAAGGCCGAACTCATATTGGCTGTCCCGTTGTTCTGGAGCTGGAAGGTAATTGAATCCGTTTGGCATTCGGCACTTACCGCAAGGCTCGCACCTGACCAGTTTTGAGCCTGTGGACCACAAGGATCATTGGGGAACGAAGTGGCAGTTGTACAGTGGGCTTCACCTGGAACGGCATCGCATTTAACGGCTACAGTTACTTGGAAATTACCGTTGGTCAAAGGTGCTACATTGCCAAGTTGGAACCTGTATGTATTGTTGCCAATACCAGAAGAGGGCAAACTGGCTGATGTAAACAAGAGGTCGTCGTCCAGTGCCAAGTCGATATACGCACCATTCGCCGATGTGCTACCTGTATTTTTGTACAATACCGAATAATATGCAGTGGAGCACCGCCGTATTAATCCAGTTGCGATTTCTACTTCTAGTCTTGGACATAGGTCTTGAGGCTGCAATAAAAAGTCAATAGAAATCGTATCCGATCCAGTAAGGGTGACGGTTTGTATCGGTGTACAGGTCGTCCATAAGCCACTGGGCGATATTGCTTCCACAGTATAAGTCCCAGGCTCTAGTCCTCGGTACCAGCTGCCGTCGTTATAAGTGTAGCCATAAATGATATTACTATTTGCATCTGTGATTTGCACTTGAGCATTAGGAAATGCTAGATCACCTGCGTCTTGGAGGCAATTACCATTCATATCGGCCCAAATATGACCTTCTACTTGACTGCAATTCACTTTTTCGTAATAGTAGGAAACTACCTTTGTACACCCAAAGGCTGCTAAAGTGACCGTAACTGTGTAAAGCCCAGATACTGTTGGATACATATAATAGTCTTGTGACCCATTACTCCATTGAAAAGTAGCACCTACTGTTTCTGCTACATTGGTAGATAGCCACACACTACTTAACGAATCAGAACAAGAGAAATATTGGTCTTCTAGCGTGATTTGCGGATCAAAACCTGGAGAATAGGGTATGAATTTCTGCCCAGTGTCCACACACCCATTGCCTGTAAGCGTCACACTATAAGTGGCCCCTGCTGGGAGATTTGGCACATCAATAGTGGAGGTAGTTGCTCCATTACTCCATAGATAACTAGCAATATTACTAGATGTGCCAGCACTAAGGGTTTGGGTAGCAGGATTGGTATCGCAACCCGGTGGGTCAGTGGCTGTAATGGATAGATTTCCAAAACCATACTCAACCGTTCCAATGCCAACCGATGTACAACCAGAGGATTGGTCAGTGACAGTAGCGATGTAATCACCCGGCTGATTCACCGTAATATTCCACTCTGTGGGGGTTGATACATTACTGCTCCAAGCAAAGGTATAAGGGCCGCCACTCCCACCTCCAATAAGACCAACAGAGGTAGTAATAAGTACTGTCGGATTAAAGCAACTGAGTTTGCCATATACAAAAACATTGACCTCGTGTTTTTGGCGCACCTTCAATTTACCAATATAAGTGACCGATAAGCAAGGATCGTTAATATCCACTTGGGTAGTGCCAGGTATATTATTACCTGCAATAGCCGCAATAGCGTACTCCCCAGATGGTAAATTGACTGGAATTTGGGGTACACCATAGCCAGTTGCAAGGATTTGGCCCAATTGGGTGGGTGT
>JAAFHO010000776.1 GCA_013297575.1 Chitinophagales bacterium | reverse complement strand
TAAACTATTTGCTCAACCTAAAAAAAAGGGGTATTGTGAGTGCTATATGGATACAAAATATGCTAAATCCAAATTGAAACGTTTCGATATATATGGTAAGGGAAATTTAATTCCAAAGAATAATTATGATATAAATTCACTTTCTATAAGTACAAAAAAAGGTAATAGTATAAAACGCTACCTAAGGTATTTTCAAAACATTGAATACCTACAACTTACAACTTCTACTCCAGTAAAGTTGTCTTACTTAAAGCCGTACCAGAATTCGTTGATTTTTTTGGACTTTTTGGGTTCTATTAAACAGGATTGTAATTTGGTAATGGAAAATTTGCAATTAGTATCGAGTGATCTTAGATATCCATCAGAATATCCTGATTTTGTCAACTCAAGTAAAAAATTAATTTCTTTCCATTCTAATTTAAATACATTTGACATAAAAAAAATTGAATTAATACCTAAAAGCATCAAGTGCCTATACTTAATAGTTGATAAATTCAACCATGATACTATTCCTGTTGAATTATTTAGTTTGCCAAATCTTGTTTCGCTAGATTTGTGGATTGAGCATGGAGTTGGGCATTCCGTGGTGGCAAAAATGCCGAGCAATATTGATATAAATAACAATGTAAAGTATTTGTCCTTGCCCATTGATTTATCCGATAATTCAAACTTAATTGGTATCACCATGTTTTCTAATTTAGAAACACTGAGGGTTAAAGAATTTTCAGGAGATGATTTTGCTATTTTTGACTTGTTGCAGTATGTAAAAAATATACATATAGAAAAAATTAACCAAGAGAAACTATATGCTATAATGAAATTACATAAAAATGTGTATTTTTAGGTAGAGGCGTTCAGGTATATTTAAGTTAGAGGAGTATGGTAAAGTCGAAGGTTATAGCGCTGAGTCTGGTGGCGGTTATTACAATCCAAGGTAGTGTTGTGAAGTTAATCAAAACTATGCAATAAGCGGTGAGAATGCGCAACCAGGCAGTACTCTTAACACAGTATATTTGTCTGCTAAACTAAGCCCACTCAGCAAATATTTCTAAAAAGCACCTAATCGAAATTGAATTTTTATGAAAATATTAAAAATCACAGGTCTTGTTTTTTTTCTCTTTATAATCATTGTTAAGTTTTATCTAACATGCTTCAAAAATGTACCTTTAGACAAAACTAGCGTTGGCGTTTTGATCTGCCTAATTTTTATTACTCTTTTCAGAACAAAGGTTTCTTGGTTTTTGGGTATTGGTATTGCTCTATTTGGAATTTATACATTGACATTTATAAGCATTAAAGTGGCAGAGCCAACAGCAATGGAGTTTACCTCATCTTTAAGTTATTTAATTTTTGGTACACATACGGGATCTTCGTTGAGGTCCTTAATAGATATCGTTCCTGATTATTTTTATGTGTTAACTATTTTGTTCTTGCTTTCTAAAAGAGGACGTTTAGAATATCAGAAAGGCTCGCGGAACAGCTTGGGCGGGGCAGCAAAATTTTTTGGCTTTAACAGCGACTCAATGACAAAAACAGTAGAGAAAAAATAGGTAAAAACTTAGCCAGCGGTTTCGAGTCAAAAAAGCAGGCAGATTTTGGTCAGACAAGCCGCTTTTTTGAGTTCGATGCGGCGCATCGGACGAAAAAAACGGCGATGGCTGGGCAAAATCTGACCTTTTTTGGCCGAAATGGGAGCGGCTAAGTTTTTACAAAAATAGGTTAAAATATTACTCCAATTATTGACCGAGAAATGATTCGTGCTGTCGATGATTCAACAAACAAAGTTAACTTAACAAAATTTGAAGTGGAATAATAACATGAAATATACGCTATTTTTATTGTTTATGTGCCTTTCCTGCAACTTACTAAAAGGGCGCGGTAATACTCAAAAAAAAGTCGTTGCCATAGATAAATCGAGCGCATATATCGAAAAGCAAAAACCTGATTCCATTTACTTTCGTTACCATCAGATAGAATTGGACGCTTTTGATTGTAGTGTAGAGCAATTGGGATATTGCGACCTAAAAGGTTTTGTGGCGCATATTCGTAAAGAACTTGGTGATGAAGTTGCCACAACGCTACTGGTAAACTATTCCACGCTACACAAGTACTATTATAGTTTCACCACATGGCTTAACGACGAGTATATTGACGTGCCTACCTGCGAGGGCTCCCATTTGTTTGATTTAGAACTGGCAAAAAAGCAGGTTGCGCCGCTTGTCGAAAAACTCGAAGGTATTATTGCGGATAGGACTAATCCAATTGTTGAAATCAGGGTTTCGAGCGCACCGACTCAGATGAACGATATTGATGACATCGTGTTTCTGCAAAGAACAATTTTGGACAAGCCTGAGGATTGTCCATTTGGTCATCATGGTTTTTTGTCCTCAAAATATCTCTTGAATCAGAACACTCTGGGTTATTTTAAATCCGAGCCAAAACTAAAATCCATAGTTGGATATTTTGAGAATACGACTACCGTACTTATTGTAGTGCCAATTTTAAAAGGTGATATGTATATCGCCAATGTTGAGTGTGAGTTGTTGAAAAGCCTAATAAAACAAAAGAAATAAGACTGGACTTATTCATTAAATTTAATGCCTTTTTAAAACTTATCTTTGTGTCAACTTTTTTTGAGGAAGTCCATTATTTTGAAAAAATCCGCTCTAATCCGTTAAATCCGTTTCATCCGTTCTCCCATTGAATAACGGGGTGCATCATGATGCGCATTAATGACTCAGGCATTTGCCTAGATAATTCTACAAAATTTTTTACATTATGAAGTACACTTTTACCCTTTTTGCCCTCTTTTTTGCAATATATCTGCACGCCCAAATACCAAAGGTGTCCTCTGGCAGTATTGAGCGG
>JAAFHO010000774.1 GCA_013297575.1 Chitinophagales bacterium | reverse complement strand
AGTGGAGTATTTAGACCGTATTATTGCTGGTATGGACAGCGATTGTAGCCGCGAATTGATGAAATCGTTAAAATCAATTGGTATCCAATTCCATTTGCGCCATGCGGTAACAGAAGTAAAAGCCAGTGCAAAAAAAGTAAAAGTAACCGCACAAAGCCGCGACGACGAGTCCAAAAAATTGGTGATGGATGTGGATTATTGCTTGGTGGCTATTGGCCGGAAGCCATATACCGATAAATTAGGTTTGGAAAATGTAGGCATCACGACCGATGAAAAAGGCCGTATTGCCGTTAATGCGCAACTAGAAACCGCAGTTCCGGGTATTTACGCCATTGGCGACGTGATACAAGGTGCTATGCTGGCGCACAAAGCCGAAGAAGAAGGTGTTTTTGTGGCCGAAGTAATGGCTGGTCAGCACCCACATATCAATTATAATTTGATTCCAGGTGTGGTTTACACTTGGCCGGAAGTAGCAGCGGTAGGTTATACCGAAGAGCAATTAAAAGAAATGGGTACGCCTTACAAAACAGGTAAGTTTCCTTTCCGCGCCCTCGGACGCGCCCGTGCGAGCATGGACACCGATGGTATGGTTAAAGTATTGGCACACAAAGAAACCGACGAAATATTGGGCGTTCACATGGTAGGCGCACGTACAGCAGATATGATAGCAGAAGCAGTGGCCGTGATGGAATTCCGCGGTTCTGCCGAAGATGTTGCGCGTATGAGCCACGCACACCCCACATATACGGAGGCGATGAAGGAGGCAGCGTTGGCGGCTACTGGGAATAGGCCAATACATATATAGCCTTTGGCGTAAGGAGAAAAGCCTTATCTTTGCTTAAATTTTAAAATAGTTATCTATGACAACCATACAGATCAGACCCGACACACAGGTCGGTGTAGATGAAATAGTAAACGGTGTCGCTTCTTTGGATACCCCGGATTTGGAAATTTTTTTACAGCGCATCAGCCAATTGTTGGCCACGCGAAAAGCACCGCATTTTTCTAGCGAAGAAGCGGAACTGTTGATAAAAATCAATGCGGGGTATCCGACTGAATTAAAGCAGAAGTATCGAGATCTGTTGGCAAAAAAAGCACACCTAAGTATTTCGCCTGCTGAAAATAAAGAATTAGAAGAAATGACAGATGAGTTCGAGGTATTGGATGGCAAAAGATTAGAATATTTGATGGAACTTGCACAAATACGCCGTCAACCTTTGGATATTTTACTCAAATCATTTGGGGAATTACCGAAGTATGGCTAAGCGATACATTACTAAAGCGGTAAGACAACTCATTGCAGAAAGAGCCTATTATCTCTGTGAATACTGTATGTGTCGATCTGACTGTGCATGTGAATCATTTGAGTGCGAACATATTATGCCATTTGTCTTAGGAGGGTCAAATGAACCTGGCAATTTGGCTTTTACTTGTAGAGGTTGTAACAGTCATAAATCAGATCGAATAACCGCTCTTGATCCACTTACGGAACAAAGTGTACTCTTGTTTCATCCAAGAAATCATCATTGGTATGACCATTTTGCATGGGATGAAGAATATCTATTTATTATCGGTACAACCCCGATTGGGCGTGCGTCTGTTGATGCCCTGCATCTGAATCGCAAAGGTGTTGTAAATCTAAGGCGATTAATGAAACTAGGGGGCATTCATCCACCCAAAAACATATAAAAATGGAATCCTATAAAATTTGGACAATTCAGGATATCGAAAACATACCTACCGATACCCCTGTTCATCTTGAAATCTATTTGCGCAATGCCGTGATTCCCTTACAGCACATCAACGCTAATTGTGCTGTAAGGGCAGAAGGCTGCAAGTTTCCAAACCTAACACTGGTAAAAGGGAATCTTTCCATTGATGCGAGAGCGGCTAAATTTCCGGTATTAAAAACGGTAGAAGGCGATTGCGATATCCATTGTTTGGGTATAGAATTGCCTTGCCTTCAATGTGTTAAGGGGGTGCTTTCTATTGAAGCGAATGTTCCGTTGTATGCTTTAAAAACAGTTGGGAATCGTTTAGAAAACAAAGCGAAAATAAGGTTGCCCAATTTAACCGAATTTGGGAAGAAAACATGGGAGATACACACCATGAGCAATGTAGCACAATTGCCTTTGGATGGTAAATTTAACCTGGAAATACTAGGCAGCAACCTTACAATTCCACATACAACTATTGGCGGATTTGTCAGAATAAGAGGCAAAAATATCGCATTTCCCAATTTACATACCGTCAAAAAAATAATTGTTGAAAAAACAGAAGGCCAGGATAGCGATGAGCCAATTTTATTGCCTCAATTGCGCACTGTTAGCGTGAATTGTGTCATAAGAGATGGTTCATTCATAGCACCACAACTTGAGTACATCAAGAATAAATTGATTGTTGAAGGTAATGGATTTGCAGAATTTCCACTTTTGAAAACTGTGCGGTCATTTAGTTTTTCATCCAAAAGAAGGGTGTATTTTCCTTCATTACAAAAGGTTTTTGGCGATTTTCATTGCTATAATATGCCGCCTTTGTTGTCTTCCACTACACCAAATTTATCATTAGAAGAACAACAAGAAGCGCATTGTTTTCCACGCTTAAATACGATACAAGGTGATGCTCATATTAATGATAACAGTGACCTGCCAGTTTTGGAGGCTGTAAATGGAACATTGACCTTTGCTTCTAATAAGGTGTTCCCCACCATCAAACGGGTTGGAAACCTGACCATGTGGAGGGATAAGCATATTGCTACATTTTTGCCTAATATAAAAAGCATACATAATACACTGTACAATGAGTCCATTGGGCATACTGTATCAAAAATAGAACACTTGTTTTTTCAGGTGGCCAAAACCTTATTTGT
>JAAFHO010000775.1 GCA_013297575.1 Chitinophagales bacterium | reverse complement strand
CATAAGTATTTGGCGTACGAATGCCTTCCATTTCGGCCAGTGCCACGGCTTGGATCACATTCATACCCTGTTGCTGCCGAATATCCAAATAGTATTCAACTTCTTCCCGATTGAGGCGGTGAAAAAGTTCCCATGCGGTGTCGCCTAGATAGAAAAAAGGTTTGCCGTCTGCTTGTTCCAGAAAATGACCATTAGCGGAGACTTTGAGGGAGGAGGGTTGGGCAGAGAGGCATGTTGCGAACCCTAAGAAAAAAAACATGTGCAATTTTATCATAAATAGTTTGGTATTTACTTTGATTCCGAAGGTTTTGTGCATAAAAATTTTAGGTGCAGCGCACCGCAATATTTGTAGCAAAAATTGGCAAAATCAAGATTGAAAGTGCAGCGCACCGCAATATTTGTAGCAAAAATGTGCAAAAATAACGTATAATGAACCATATATTTTTGAAAATTTGGAATGACGGAATATGTGCCGACCCTACGGCTCTCCATCTGCAGCTACAACATCTTTCACGGCGGATTGAAATCCGCCGCTACAATATGATCCGAGCCTAACGGCTCTTCGTTCCTTGCAATTGGGTAAAACCTACACCACTTTGGGCCATTTCTACTTCACAAGCCCTTCCGATGGCTGAGTTTAATGTCCGCGTGACTGCGCGTTCAGACCCCTAACGACGCTCAGTCTATAAAATACTTCATATTATATTATATTTTTCTAAGCCACGGTAAAAGCGTCCACGTATAGCATTCCGCAAACTTTGGGGCGACAATACCTCTATTTTCTCCCCAAAACCTAATAATTCTCGCTCCAATTCAAAATTCCAAAGTACGGTTAACTGAAAAACGGTACCATCCTCGCGTTCTTCTGTGATTTCTTGCGATGGATGTAGGGGCTTGGTCAGTACATATGGTGTCGTAGCCTTGTCGGCTAAAAAAGTCACTTTAATGGCGCGCATACCTGCGTTTTTGGTTACTCCGATCATATCCTCAAAAAAGGAAGCATCCAATCCGCTGTCGATATAAGTAGATTTTGGTAAATGCTCGAAACCACGTATCCGATCTAACGCCAAAATCTGAGTATCATTAAGTCCTTCACGGTGCCCCAAAACAAACCAACGATTGCGGTATTCTTTGAGTAATTGCGGATGAAATGCAAATTTCTGTCCTTCCCGCGCTTTAAACGATTGGTACTCCAACATCAACACTTTTTTGTTGGAAATGGCCTCGTACAAGGGCGACAAATGCGCTAAACCTACTAGATTTTCATTTTTTTCGAAGTCGATAATGGCAGATTGTCGGTGTTTGCCCGTGAATATTTTATGTTGCAAACGCCCAATCATACCATCCACTTCCTGGAAATGGCTAAATCCTTTGAACTGTTGTAGGATAATAACTACTTCATTCAATTTGGACAAATCCTGTGCCGTCAATGGGATATTAGTAATGGTGTATTTGGGGTCTTCGTAGGTATAATATTTTTTGTCCACCACAATAATGGGCGCATTATAACCCAATTTTTCAGAACGCATGAGTTGGATATCCATCTGAACGGTGCGAAGGCTCACGCCTTTTTTTATGCCTTCGTAGTCATATAATGTATCGGAGCATGCGTCCACGAGGTTTTCTAAAGTCCACTTGCGGTAACGGTTTTGTAGGCAAGCATCAATGGTTTTGTAGCGGATGAGGGCGTTTTTGTTGATAGACATGGTGATGGATAGCGTATTGTTCCAATTATTTTTTGCATTTTAAAAAACAATTGGATCGAATTAAACATTTGATAATCAATATTTTAAATAGAATAAACAAATTAATTTTCAACAAAGGTAAAAACATTTTTCCACTACGCAAAAACACTGCGTAGTACCACCTGCACCTTTGTATCATCAAAAGCAGGACGGCAGTTGATTAGTGTCAATTTAGAAAACTAACACGCCATCCTGATTACGTTTGGGAACTAATTATTACGCCTCTAGGTTAAGGTAATCTCAACGTAACATGTTCATCATTTATCAAATAAAAAAGTCATGTTCTTCAACAACAAAGCGAAAGCACAAAAAACGACCATCAATCACGAAGGAGCACAAGCCTTTAAGATGACTCCAGAATTGGAACTGTACACCGCTGTAGTGACCTCTACATTGAGTGATAAGTTCTATGAAAATGGAGGAGAGCGGGTGGAGCGTATTCGTTTGTTGATGAAGCGCTGCGACCGAGTATTTATTGCCAAATTGGCGATTTATGCCCGTGAGCAAATGCACTTGCGCTCTATGCCGCTGGTATTATCGGTCGAATTGGCCAAGATACACGCTGGCAACGATTTGGTAAGTCGCTTGGTAGAGCGTGTGATCCAACGAGCAGACGAATTGACCGAAATATTGGCTTATTATGCCATGGCAAATGGCCGTAACGAAACCAAAACCATGAACAAACTGTCCAAGCAGGTACAACGCGGCGTGGCTGGTGCGTTCTCAAAGTTTGATGCGTACCAATTTGCCAAATACAACCGCGATGGCCAAATCAAATTGCGCGATGCTTTGTTTTTGACGCACCCAAAGGCTCAAAATGATGCCCAACAAGCACTTTTTGACCAAATTGCGAAGAATGAATTGGAAACGCCCTATACTTGGGAAACAGAACTTTCGGCTCTGGGCCAAATGCAATTTACTACACCTACCGCCAAATCGCAAGCGTTTTCCTTGAAATGGGAACAGTTGATCGATTCCAATAAGGTAGGTTATATGGCCATGCTGCGCAATTTGCGTAATATTTTGGAAGCCAATGTGTCGGGTAAGCATATCGAAAAAGTATGCGAAATGCTGTCTGATGCCATGTTAGTCGCCAAATCTAAGCAATTGCCATTCCGTTTCTT
>JAAFHO010000773.1 GCA_013297575.1 Chitinophagales bacterium | reverse complement strand
TACCCAAAGCAATGCCTTGATAGGCACCGCCGCCGCCGCCAGCAATAACAAGTGGCTCAAAACTACTTGCGCTTGGTGCTTTGTACAGAATACCCGTAGCACCGCCGCCAGCACCAACTTCCCAGCCTGCAAAACTATTATTGTTATTTCCGCTTTCACCTACCCCACCTACAATAAAGCGGATAATACTACCCGGAGGTATTTTTCCAGCAGTGTTACCTACGTCAAATGTAGCGCTCACACTTGCTCCTACTCCTCCAGATTCATTGCAGGCATTATCAATTAGACAACAATCGGCGTACCGAATACGTGCTTTACCTCCATCGCCCCCTTTCAGATTGAGGATAATACGACCGGCATTGGCAGGTACAGTAAAATCTTGATACGAGCCATTGTAATTTACATTATACGCCGTATTGTCCACTGTAAGATTAGGCTGAGCGAGTAGCGTGTACAATGGGTTCTGTAGCAACAAAAAGAGCAATAAAACTTGTTGCACATGATACTTTACTTGAAAGTATTGGAGATGTAATAATCTGTTCATAAATGAGCATTTAAATTTTGACAAGTGTTAAATATAATGTGTAGGAAACAATGCAATTATATGGTATGCCAAAGGTAATATCTGTAAAGCAGTAAAAATGAAAAATTATTTTTTTTAGAAAAAAACAGGTATTTATACGTGGTACTAAGCACGTAGCATTATCTTAACTACACACAGTTGCTTGCAGAGATGACCTGCTCCAAAATCACGAAAAATGCATTAATTGCGATCATTTTGAGCCAAAAAGCGGCTACGTAGTTGCATAAAATCCAACCATCAATGGAGCATTTATTCCCTCATCCCAACAACAATGGGTTGCCCAGTACATACCGAGCAACCCATTTTTTTGTATAAATACTTAAAAATCAAACGATTACTTTACTACCACCAGCGTCTTCGTCACCATACCAGTTTCAGTCCGTAAATTCACCCTGTACAAGCCAGACGTAAACGCTGAACCATCCACTTGAAATACTACTATGCGCTGATTTTCTGCTACAACTTGGCGCAGTACAAGCCTGCCTATCGCATCAAATACCTGTAATGTACCGCCGCCGGCACCCACACCTTCTATACTGACTGTCACAGTAGAAAGTGCGGGATTAGGCGTTAGTTTTAGATCAAGGCTATTGCTGTGGGAAACGTCTGTGTCTGTGCCCCGCGTCTCTGCCCCTGTGTTTTGTAAGCCATCGCAACTAACGGTTACCGTGAACGAGCACTCCGAACTTTGGCCATTAGGTGCTACTGCTCGGAAGGTATTGGTCGTAACACCTGCGGGGAACTGTGAGCCACTGGCCAACCCGCCTATTAAAGTAGGTATGAGTGGCGTTATTGCACAATTGTCCGAGGCGGTGGTATTTGTATAAATTACCTGTGCTCCACAGGGTGAACCCGAACCCAGCACGACAACAGATGGCGCGCACGTGACTACTGGCGGCTGATTATCTATTACAGTTACGACCATCGTGCAACGACGGGTATTGCCCGATGCGTCTGCGGCTTGGAATACCACATTGCTGTTGCCCAGTGGGAAAATAGAGCCACTGGCTAATCCAAGGATACGGGTGGATATGCCACTAGAAGGTGGGCAATTGTCCGTAAATGTAGGATTAGTATAAGTTCCAACAGCACTACATGCGGTAGGCGGCGTATATAAAACCAGGGTTGGAGGGCAAGTCATATTGGGTATTTCTGTGTCATTTACAGTTACCCTAAATGTACATGTTTTGGTAAGCCCTGCGCCATCAGTGACCCTCCATGTTACGATAGTGATACCTTTTGGGAAGGTGGCTACGCTATTGAGGCCGCTTGCAACAGGTGTAGTGCCACCACTTATCCATTGAGGTTGTCCGGTAGGTAGGCTACAATTATCCGATGCTGCGGGCGTGGGATATGCCACCGAAGCACTACATTGACCAATATCATTGCTGCGTACCAAATTAGCAGGACAGGTGATAGAGGGTGCTTGTGCATCGTTAACAGTGATGGTGAAAGAACACGTTTTAGTCAGCCCAACGCCGTCGGTGGCCTGCCAAAAGATGGTACTTGTTCCTTTTGGGAATATTGAACCACTGATACCGCCGTTGAGATGGGTAACACCACCACCAGAACAATTATCCGAATAAATTGGCGTGCCGTAGGTAACGACCGCGCTACAAAGGTTCGGGTCGGTAGAACGAATAGTATTGCTTGGACACGTGATACTTGGTGGTGTTACGTCCACAACCGTTATGGTAAAGGAGCAAGTAGCCGTATTGCCCGCGCCATCTGTTACGAGGAATACATTGGTGGTGGAGCCCAAAGCAAACGTACTACTAGGTGCCAAACCAGATGTTTGCGTTGTGATCGGATTGGAACAGTTATCTGTACCAATTGGGGCTATATAAGGCGATGTAGCCGTACAAGTGGGGCCAGCCGGAACGGTAGCGTTTGCTGGGCAAGTGATACTTGGTGGCGTTATGTCCACCACCGTTACCGTAAAGGAACAAGTGGCTGTATTGCCCCCTGCATCTGTTACGAGGAATGTATTGGTGGTTATACCAAGAGGGAACGCACCGCTAGATCCCAAACCAGATGTTTGCGTTGTGATCGGATTGGTACAGTTATCCGTACCCACTGGTGTTGTATAAGTCACTGTGGCGGTGCAAGTAGGGCCTGCATTGCCATTTTGTGGGCTAGGGCAAGTGATGGATGGCGGCGTTACGTCTTTTAGCGTTACTACAAAGGTACAAGTTGCCGTATTTCCATTGCCATCATTGGCCGTGAGTGTGATGGTTTGCGCGGTATTGTGGCCTGTAATAATGGTGGTTGCTGCAGGGCTTTGCGCTAC
>JAAFHO010000772.1 GCA_013297575.1 Chitinophagales bacterium | reverse complement strand
GCGAAGATGGTGTTCCATCCTGATAAAATAAGTACTAAAAGAGATAAAATCTGTTGTTTAGTTTTGTGCATAATTTATTTAAGATAAGTAAATTTAGTGTCTTTCTTAATGACGTAAGATTTGCATGATGACACATAATTAAACAGAAACTGCTACTATCTAACATTTGAGCCCAGCCCCACAAAAAAAAGCCCCCCCGACGACTTTTCGCGGAGAGGCCATCCCAAAAACCAATTGTTTATCTTGACGTAACGACACGATCGCCGTCGTAGGTGCAGCAGGTGCGCACTACGTTACGTAATTTTTACTTTTAAGTTGAAGAAAATGTGTGGAGTGGAAAGGGCTAAAGCGACTGTGCTTTAAGTATAAGCACAAATTAAAATTTAAAATTCAACGTTGAATATTTAAAATTTATCAATTATGCGAATAAAGGATTGAATTTTACAAATGCCTGTAAATCAATGGTTAATTAAGTATCGGCGTGACTCAATGCCACGCCGATACTATTTACAATTATCTGAAAATCAATGTCTTAATCACGTAAATTCTAAATATTCAACGTCAAATTTTAAATCTTAAAGTACTGATATGCCCGACTATTGGTAATCGCCCGGCGCTGCTGGTGGGCGCTTGCTTTTTGGCTTAATAGAGTAAGCCAAAGTAATTTCGTGCGAGCCAGTATGGTACTGTTGGAATGGACCAAATGCAATATCATACGAATAAACGATCTGCGCACCTTTAAACTTGGAACCGATCATAAAACCAGCAACACCACTGGTGCCTGGGCGCATTGTAATGGCCGCAATCAATTTATCTTCTAAGAAACGACCTTGCAAGTTGAGGTCAAATTGGAACGGTACATCGCGGTAATTGCGAATGGCCAAAGAAGGAATCAATGTAAATCCTTGAGATGGGCGGTTCATAATATAACCAAAATGGAAGAAATAGTTGCTCCGGTCATTGGGCACCGTAACAGGTGCGCTAATAGGTGCTTGGTCGATGCGTGTACGAACAATATTAGGCAATGCCAAGGCTACAAATACCTTCTCATCGTACAATACGTGTACACCCGCAGTGGCATCAAAAATTTGTTGACCACCGATCATATCTTCTACTACCTCATCGCCACCATCCACATACGGATTGCTCAAAATATCGCTGTTTAAGCGGCGGTTGATAAACTCGGTAGTCATACCAATACCAATCTGTGCTTTTTGCAAACGGAAACGGAAGGCATAGTTACCTTGTATTTTTGTGGTATTCAGATCTCCAATTTTTTCAGAGAAAATAGCACCACCCAGTCCTAGTTTTTCACCAAAAGAACCATGATACATGGCTGTATAAGAAATAGGCGTGCCGGGGAAACTTGTTTGTGCTTTGCGGGCATTCACGATAAACTCGTGGTTGCCGCTAAATCCTGTTACACCAGGGTTGTATAATACTGGAAACAGTTGATATTGTGCATAAGTTGCAGCCTCTTGAGCAATTACAGAAAACGTAGTGGCGAGGCCTAGAATAAGCGAGAATAGTGCTTTTTTCATGGGAAAAAATCAGTTGATGGAATAAAAGATAAATAAAATTAAGCCTGAGTGATGAAATTTGGTATGATGAAACATTAATTTATCATCACTCAGTGCTTATTTATATTTGGGTTAAATGAAAAGAATAAATTTATTTTTGTTATTGTATTGAAAGACAATTAATATAAAATATTGAAGTGCCCTTTAATTGTACGCTCATTACCTTGGTCATCGGTATAAGTAGCCACGAAGAAATAAACACCTTCTGGTACCAATACGCCGTTGCGCTTACCATCCCAATTGTTTTGGTAATTAACGATCGGTTTTACTACGGCTTGATTCCAGCGGTCGTAAATCTCCAATGTATTAGGTACTGTGTGGATACATTTAATATCAAAGAAATCGTTATTGCCATCACCATTGGGTGTCAATATTGGATTTGCATTGAAACATATATCTGTTGGGAAAGGAGCATTATGCTTCGCCGTTTCTGTACAACCATTGTCGTCGGTAACGATAAAGGTAACTTCTTCGTCGGCGCACAAACCATCGGCGCGTTGGGTCGTACCTTGGTGGTATTGGCTAAACCACTCGTAAGTAATTGCACCAACAGCACCAGTCACCTCTGGGATAATTTCGGCGTTACAATTGGCCAATGAAAGTGGCTTTGTATCCGTAAATGTAATCGTGATAGGTTCTGGTTCGGTCAATTCAAGTGTGTATGCTACTTTTATGCCGTTTGCATCCGTTACTTCCACTTCGGTATTACCTGCGCAAAGGTCATTGTCGATAGAAGCACCACCGCTGGTATTCACTACGTCGATCTGACCACTAGGCCATTTCACGATATAAGGAGGTACACCGCCTGCTACGGTGACACGTGCTATACCATCGCATACACCATTACAACTGACTGCATAGTCGTTGAAATCGGTTAATAAGGTATGCGCAGTACTTACTTCTGTTGGTGTGGTAAGTGTACCACTCCATGTAGAAGTACAACCCGTTTGATCTGTTGCCACTACGGTATAAGTACCACCGCAAAGGGTCGTATTATTTTCGCCAGTAGCACCGTTGCTCCAAAGATAAGATACTGCTGTTGTAGTACCGGTCACTACCACACTGGCAGATCCATTACATACACCCACACCCGAAACTTGGAAACCATTAAAGTCCGATATTTCATTGACATTACTGATGGCCAAAGTAGATTGTGGCGCAAGGATATATGGTCCGCAAGTACCTGTTTGTCCATCACCAGAAGTAACGGTTACAGTATAAGTGCCACCACCCAAATTGCTGATTTTTTTGGTCGTTTGGCCGCTGCTCCAAGCATAAGTGAACACATTATCACCGCC
>JAAFHO010000771.1 GCA_013297575.1 Chitinophagales bacterium | reverse complement strand
CGGGCGCAAAATCTAACTGATATTTAGTAACCGAGCCTTGTAATTCCACCGTGTGGTAATTTTGCCCATTTTTTTTGATTTCTAACACGTAATAGGCAACATTATCGGCATAATTCCACTCATAAGTGGCCGTAGTAGTGTTGTATTGGGCTGTGATAAAATTACTGATATTGGTACAGCTTTGGGCAGTAGTCGTATGCGTAATTACAAAAAGTGAAACAAAAAGTGATAAAAAGAATTTGAATGTTACAGAGGATAGTAAATGATGCATAATAATTTTAGGTAAATAATAACAATAAAAATGCTAATGTTAGTGCAAAGTTAAAGTCGGGTGCAGAGTAGAATAAAAACTATTTCGTCAAAAAATCCCGTATTTTATTATATTTGCAGCGACTTTTATGGTGCTATGTAATTGTTGATCAAGTAGTTAGTGCTAAATTAAGAGAAAAAATATTCGCGTAAAATTCCCGATTATGATCGATTCGAAATTAATTGAACTATTATCGTGTTTTACTCCAAAGGAGTTAAAACAACTCAAACTAATGGTGGATTCGCCTTATTTCAACAACCAAGCATCCATTAGGAAACTTATGGAGTTTTTAATGGAGTTTGCACCGGATTTTAACCATCCTAAATTAACGTACGACCATGCTTTTGTGCATATTTATGGCAAAAAAGACATTCAATCGGATCAGCAAACGGCCGTTTTAAAAGTAATGTCTAAATTGAGTGGTTTGATCAAAGATTGTATTGTTCAGTTTGAATTGATCGAATACCCCATCCACCGCTTGCTGTCTCAGGCCCATTTTTTTAGCAAAAAACAAATGTTGGAGCATATTCCAAAGTTATTGGATGAAGCAGAATCGTTGGTGTCCGAAATTCCCTATCGGAATGAATTTTACTTCCGGCACAAATTATTACTCGAATTTGAACGCTCTTCGTTCCTCAATATTATTCAGGACAAATCTAGCTTTGGCTTTAACCTGAGCCAGCAAAACCAGGCATTGGACAATTATTACGCCATTTCCAAATTACAGACGTATTGTTTTGCCAAAAATATCGTTAGTTTAGCCAATTTTGATTTTGATTTTTCTCAAATGGAGCCCTTTATGGAGTGGATCAAAGCCTCTAAATTGACCGACGATTTTGGTATCCGTATTTGGTATTTGGCACTTGTAATGCTAAACGAACCTAATACCACCCATTTTGATGCCCTGAAAAATAATATTTCCCAATTTAAAAAAGACCTTGACCCTCCTGTCATACGCGTTTTATATTCTTATTTAGCCAATATTGCGCCATTGATCTATACAGATCGGGAGACGTATATCAAGGAAATATTTGAGTTGTATAAAGAACAAATTGAATTGGGTATTTTGTATATCAATGGTTTTTTGTCGCCTGTATTATTGCGCAATATTACGGTTATCGGTCTCAAACGGAGAGAATTTGATTGGGTTGAAACCTTTTTGGAGCAAAATGCTGATAAAATAGTGCCTTCCTATCTTGAACGAGAAGATATTATCCTGCTGTGCAAGGCATACCTCTATTTTGCCAAAGGAGATTTTCATCGTACATTGGATATGATAAATCTGCTTAGATGCGATAATACAATTACCAAAATGGATGAACGTCGGCTCCGACTCATGTGTTATTTTGAAATAGATTTTACAAATCCTTTTGATGACCTTATCAACAGTTTTAGGAAATTCCTGACAGATCATAAAAAGAAAATTCCTTTTGCACATATTGAGGTAAACCGATTATTTATTCATTATATCCATAAAGTGGCCATGAGTAATTACCTCAGCAGGGGACAAATCAAACTCCTTTTTGACGAAATTCAGCAGGTACCCGTATTGCCAGAAAAGGAATGGCTATTATCAAAAGTAGAAGAACGGATGCGGCGGTAGTGAACGATAAAATAATACAGGACGAAGAGCCATTAGGCTCTTACCATATTGTAGCGGCGGATTTTAATCCGCCACAATGTTACGCAACAAAATAAAAAGCGGTACTGCCCGAAATAAATCAGACAATACCGCAGAGAAAATTGGGTCAAATAAACATTACTGCTTATTCAGACCTAGTTACCTAGCTAATTGTTATATATTTTTAATCGTATGAATTACGTTACTTACTGTTTATGATAATTAACTTTTTGCTAGCAGTAATGCCATTGTTATCCGTCACAATGACATTGTAGATACCAGCTGGTAAATGGCTAATGTCCAAATTCAAATCATTATCTTTAGGATATTTACTGATTTTTAATTGGCCTACCATATCCGTCACTTTAATGCCTGTTACACCAGATAATGGATTGAACATACTGATCGTAACCATATCCGTAGCAGGGTTGGGCACTAAGTAGAAGTTATCTACTGTTGCTGCTGTTACTACGTTATTAGCATCTTTTTCTGTACGTTCGCCACTCGGTTTATTTCCTTCGCATCGTGGTATTTCTACACAACCCTTTCCAAAACAAACCTTTGGCTCAGAACCAGAACCTATGGCCAATACATTAAAGCAGTCGTAATCATTACCGCCAATTTGTTCGTAAATACCTGTTAAGGTACATACATTGCCGCTGCAAGTCCAAGCGAGATTTGTAATAAATCCAAAGGTTGGAACTACAATGAATGAAGGGCTAGAAGGAGCACCATATACTTCTACTGTAAATTGGAAAATAGAATTTCCTGCCGAATTTTTACCAATACAAGTTACCTGGTTTCTACCTGCTTCTAGTTTACAACCAGTATCTCTGCAATCTCCGAAATCTAGTTTGAAGTCGATACAGCAACGTTCGCCATTAAATTGGTATCCACAAAGTACAAAACCATTTGATCCAGGTATGCCAAATACTACAGCGGTAAAGGT